>JBDTLC010000048.1:0-9743 GCA_039935015.1 Paralcaligenes sp.
AGGTTTGCGTTCGATTGGCTTGCTCATAATGACCTCCATCTGAATTACAGATCCCGAGAAAATACAGGATGCTCAGGCTATAGGATGGCCGATAAACGCAGCATCGTCGGTACGCTAGCGCACACGACCCGCGGCATCCCGTTGCGTATGATCGGTCGGTTGTCCGTCGCCCACTGCGGTAGAAAGCCGGTGTGCGCGGTGCCAGAAACCATAACCAAACAGTTATTCATATATAAAGAAAGACAATCCTTAGGTTATTCTAACTGGGTATACTAAGTTCAGCATCGCTCTATACACAGGCCCCTCACCCATGACGAATTCATTCACAACCAGACCTGAAATCAAGGGAACTTTTGGCGTAGTCTCGTCCACGCACTGGATCGCATCTCAGATCGCCATGAGTGTGCTGGAAAAAGGTGGAAATGCGTTCGATGCCGCCGTTGCTGGCGGCTTCTCCTTGCAGGTGCTCGAACCGCATCTGAGTGGGCCCGGTGGTGAAGTTCCAATCCTGTTCTGGAGCGAAAACGAAAAACGAATACGGACTCTGTGCGGGCAAGGGACTGCCCCAAAACTTGCGAGCACGCAATATTTTCGTGACAAGGGCCTGGATCTGGTGCCCGGCATTGGACTGCTGCCGGCCTGCGTACCTGGCGCATTCGGTGCGTGGTTGACCTTGCTGCGCGACTACGGCACTTGGGAACTGGGCGATATCTTGCGACCGGCGATAGAGCTGGCCGGCCAGGGGTTCCCACTGGTTCCTCGAATCGTTCAGGCCATTGTTGCGGTCCAAGATCTCTTTCGTAAAGAATGGCCCGATTCAGCGGCGACATGGTTACCAAACGGAAAAATCCCCGATCTGAATCAACTGTTTCGATTGCCTGCGATCGCCTCAACGTATACGCGCGTGATCAACGAAGCCAACAGCAAAGCAAGCGGCCGGCGAGAGCGCATTGACGCCGCAATATCAATTTGGCAAGAGGGGTTTGTGGCCCAGGCCATTGATCGCTACTACAAGACGCACTCACTTCGAGACACTACGGGAAACCGGAATTCCGGCTTGTTGCGCCTGGAAGATATGGCGGCCTGGAGGCCCACTTACGAAGAACCCGTCACGCTGCAATATGGCCAATATACGGTCGCCAAATGCGGACCGTGGTCGCAGGGCCCGGTGTTTCTCCAGCAGCTATCCATATTGCGTCATTTCGACATTGCAAAAATGGATCCCGATTCCGCAGAATTCGTGCATTGTCTGGCCGAGACAGCAAAGCTGGCGTTTGCCGATCGATTAGCTTGGTACGGTGATCCGCTGGCGGTTCATGTCCCCATGCAAGCTTTGTTATCCAACGAATACGCCAAGGAGCGAGCGAAACTGATCGATGCCAAAGCCTCGAAAGTTTTGCGGCCCGGAAGCCCCGAAGGGCATGCGCCCGTTTTGCCTGATCTGAACGCATCAGTGCGTACCCTGGAGCAAGCTGACGTGCGTTTCGGTGTGGGCGAACCCACCTTCGCGGAACTGCCACCTGTTGAAACGTGGGCAGAGAAAGAAATTTTTGTCGGCGACACATGCCATTTAGACGTTATCGACAAACACGGAAACATGGTATCGGCAACGCCCTCGGGCGGATGGTTGTCTTCCAGCCCGGTTATTCCGGAGCTTGGGTTTCCTATCACCACCCGCTTGCAAATTACCTGGTTAGACGACAATGTACCAGGAGCCCTCCGACCCGGATTCAGGCCAACCACTACGCTTTCGCCTGGTTTGGCACTTAAAGATGGCCGGCCCTATATGGTCTTTGGCACGCCAGGCGGAGACCAGCAGGATCAATGGCCTCTAGCCTTCTTCTTGCGCCATATTTCAATGGGCATGAACCTGCAAGAATCTATCGAAGCGCCATCCTGGCATATCAACCACTTCCCTGGTTCGTTCTGGCCGCGCACGACAACCCTGAACCGCATCACTTTAGAGTCCCGTTTCAGCGAAGCCTGTATCTCCGGTTTGAAAGTGGCCGGGCACGAGGTACAGGTGGGGCCCCCCTGGTCGGAAGGACGACTTAGCGCCTGCACGCGTGAATTTACAAAAGATGGCAGTATGCTGCTACGCGCTGCGGCAAACCCTCGCGGCATGCAGGGCTATGCCGTCGGTCGCTAGCAGGCGCCAAGACAGAAACAAGATACGAAGGCCCATGTCTTCGAGTTGGGCCACAACAAAGGGTCATAACATCTGATCCCATACGACAACCGAAGGAGCACTCTGTGATTAAACGCCGTGAATTCTTGAAAATTTCGTCTCGTGCCGCGACTGGGCTTGCACTGGCTGGCACGTCTTCTCTTACCTGGGCCCAATCCAAGCCCGCTTCAATGGCCATGATGACTTGGGGAGGGTTGTGGGGCAACGGCATGGCCGAGTATGTGGACACTCCCTTCACTAAAGAAACAGGAATCAAGATCATCCAGGATCGAGGATCGAGCCCGGTGGAAAGGGTCACCAAACTAAAGATCAACCTTAACAACCAGATTTACGATTTAATGCAGGTGCATGATGGCGTAGTTCCTCTGGCAGAAAAACAAGGTGTTCTGGAAGGGCTTGATCCGAATTCTCCGAATCTTCCCTTTCTAAAGGAAATACCGGAAAACTTTCGGCGGCCAGGTTGGGTTGCTTGCATTTATTCAACACTTGGCGTGGTCTATAACCACGACGTTATCAAGACACCGCCCAAAGGGTTTGCCGATCTCTGGAACGAGGAATATCGCGGCCGTATTGTGCTGCCGTCCATTACACACTCTATCGGGCCCTACATCATCCCCATAGGCGCCATGGCCGCAGGCAAAGACTCTAAAGACGCCGACACGGGTTTCGATATGCTCAGGAAAATGGTCAAACTGAACCCGATTTGGGCTCGCGACACCGACACCATTATGAGTTCGCTACTTAGCGGTGAAGCGGTGATCGGCTTGCTCTATAGATCGCAAACCTATACGGTTAAAGACAAGGGCGCGAAAGTCGACTGGGTATTTCCGTCGGAGGGCGCAATTTCTTATCTCGCCGGCACCAGCATCGCAAAAAACACAAAAAATAAATCGTTCGCTGAAAAATACGTGAACATGACGATCGATCCGATACATCAACTATGGGTGACAAAAGTATTCAATTACGCAGGCACGAACCCACGCATGTTGAAAATGCTACCGCCAAACCTGCAAGAACGCGTGCACTATTCCGACGAAGAAATCGCACATATTATTAATTTGGATCAAGACTTCATTTCCGACAACAGAGGCAAATGGACCGACGAATGGAACAGGATCGTTGCAGGCGGATAACACGTGACATGTCAACTTTTATGGGCGCATCGACCTGATAATCTGAAGGTTTCAGTGCTGGCGCACCGAGCGGCCGCGCACGGCCACTCGGTCAGCCTGGTGGACGGTGGCTATGCGGGCCCGGACAGCCTTGCTGCGGCAGCGCAAAGCTTTGGGCTTCAAAGCTCAGTGCAAGCGCTGCACAGCGCGGGCTCCCCACTACAAATGCCGCGAATCGTGCTGTTTTGTGGGTCCAGCATCGGCTATCCTTATTACGCTTACTATGCTCACAGCCTTTTAAGCTTGGGGCTGATCTACAGCCACGCCGACGCGACCGATATAACCAGCGGCATTCTGACCGATGCCGATGTGCTGATCATCCCCGGCGGGTTCGCCAACTGGGGTCTGGACAGAGCCGAAAGCCATGTCGGTGTCGATCACGCAATAGAACTGTTTCTACAAAAAGGCGGGGCCCTGATCGGCTCATGTGGTGGCGCCTTCTATGCGTCTCAAGGGCGTCCAGGCTGGCTCGGGCTGATCGATGCCAAGCCAATGTTTACCCACGAATATTTGCAAACTGGCGCCGCGGTGGTGAACGTCCATCTGACGAATACAGAGCTTCGAGGAGATTTGCCTGAAACTCTTGAACTGGCCTATTACCACGGCCCTGTTTACGACGACCGGGATCGACTGTCGAAAACCCTTGCTCGCTATGCCCAATACGTTTTGCCCAGCCGCTTACTGATCGATAACCCGCTTGAACGTGCACGCTATGAAGCCCTTATGCAAGGTAAGCCGGCCATTCTGGAGAGTCACGTAACACAAGGCCGAATCATCGTCTTTTCGCCCCACCCCGAAATGGGCGACTTCGTACGCAAAGGCATTGCGCTGGACGGATACATACGCCACTATCTTCCACTGCGAGGTTTTAAGACCATGGACGAAACCTTGCGCTTTTACGCTCAAGAAGACTGCCTCGGCTTTCGTCTTATTCTTAATTCGCTTCTACGCCTGGGTGTGTTCAATAGCCCACCGAAGCCAACTGTCGGCATCGAACAAACGTCGGCGCCACTGATACGCAATGACTTGAGTTCAACTCTGACAAGCATCCGGGCTACCCGCCAGCGCAAGTCCGAACATCTGCTGTCACGCCTGGTCACCGACGAGCCGGAAATGGCTACGCTTGTTCAGCACGAGCTACAACGGCAACAAGAACAGTGGCTCGTCGTTGGAAAGCGCATAGATGCCTACGCGACAACAGAAGGTGCAGATTTGCAAGTATTGAAAGAGCTGACTTTTACCTTGCGAGACGCCGCAGCTTTCCTCGAGAGCGCACCTGATCGATCCGTTGCCGACGGCGTCGTGAGTTTGGAGTTGCCTATTCGACTGACCGCAGCCTGCGTCCGCCTCTTACATTGCGACGAAATCCTTAAGGAAACCCTGTGAACGCGACTGCACCCCAGGAACAACAGCCAGATGTGAGATTCGACAACGTCGAAAAACACTTTGGCGCTATGGTGGCTTTGCATAAGCTCGATCTCGACATTGATCGAGGCGCGTTCTTCTCACTGCTGGGCCCAAGTGGCTGCGGAAAAACTACCACATTAAGACTCATCGCGGGTTTCGAGCAACCCACGCACGGCGATGTATACATCCGTCAAAAGCGCGTCACGGGACTTCCTGCTTATAAACGTAACTTCGGCATGGTATTCCAGAATTTCGCGTTATTCCCACACATGACGGTTCTCGAAAACATTGCCTTTGGGCTCAAAATGAGGCGTGTTGATCGTTCCGGCATCAAGGATAGGGTCTCAAAGGTTCTGGATCTTGTGTCGCTGGGAGAATATGGCGGCCGCTATCCGAGTCAGTTGTCAGGCGGACAGCAGCAGCGCGTTGCACTTGCGCGTGCCATCGTTTTCGAGCCAGATGTTCTATTGCTAGACGAGCCCCTTAGCGCCCTCGACAAAATGCTGCGCGAACAGATGCAGGTCGAACTGCGCCAATTGCAGCGCAGGCTCGGAACCACGACTATATTTGTGACTCATGACCAGGAAGAAGCACTTACCATGTCGGACAAAGTGGCGGTTATGAAAGACGGCCAAATCCAGCAAACAGGCGCCCCTCGCGATATTTACGAACAGCCCGCCACAGAGTTTGTTGCCACATTTCTGGGCGCCAGCAACATTCTGGAAAGCACCATACAAGGCCGAGACGGAGACCAGATCGTGGTCGATGTGGCCGGTACGTCGCTCAAGGTTAATCCGCGTCAAATAGGCCAGACATCTCCCGGACAACCCCTTAAACTTGCTCTGCGGCCGGAAAAAATCCGCCTGAGCCAAAATGGCCTTCTACGTGCGCGCTTGAAAGAAGCCATCTATCGCGGCGCGAAGACGTATCTAGAGATGGATGCAAATGGGGTTTCTATTGTTGCGCATATTCCCAACTCTACGGCTCTCCCCTTCTCTCTTGAACCGGGTTGCGAATTGCAATTAGCCTGGGACGATGGAAGCCTGGTGCCTCTAGCCTGAACTGACCTATGAAATTGCGCTCAAAATCTGGCCTGTTCTGGGCAACCGCAGCATCACCCTTAATAGTGATGTTCATATTTTTCATCGTGCCTCTGGCGTATTTATTTTTCGTCAGTTTCATGACGAATTCCCAATTCCAACTGTACGAACTCAAGCCCACGCTGGATAACTATCTTCAAATTGCCAGTGATCCTTTCTACCTGCTAATCATCAAGCGCACCCTGCTGGCCACCAGCGTCGTGCTCATTGCCTGCTTGCTATTGGGGTACCCGGCGGCGCTCTATGCCTCGCGACTATCGCCACGCGGCCGGCTCGTAATGCTATTGCTCATGATGCTTCCGCTTATGGTCAGCAACGTTGTGCGCGCCTATGGCTGGCTGAGCATCTTGGGCCGCAACGGAGTCATCAACGGTGGCTTGCATAGCCTGGGCCTGATAAAGTTTCCCCTTCATTTACTCTATTCGTTCGAAGCCGTTACGGTGGGGCTACTAACCATCCTGTTGCCCTTCATGATCATCACCATTACGAACTCACTGGTAGCTATCGACAAGAGCTACACCGAAGCCGCGGAATCACTGGGGGCCGGCCCATGGCGAACATTTATGCGCGTCACGTTACCTCTTTCCAGCCCTGGCGTGACGTCCGGCCTGATGCTCGTCACGTTTCTCATGCTTAGCGCCTACGTAACGGTTGCTCTGCTGGGGGGGCCACGCTACAAGCTATTGGTCAGCTTGGTCTTCGACAGCGTGACGACCTTTCGTTGGCCCAGAGCCGCTGCTCTGTCATTCGTCTTGCTGGCCATTGCGATGGTGATTGCGGTGCTGATTCAAGTGCTGCTTCGCCCGCGCCAGGCACCTAGGAGAACAAGTTGAGGCTCGGCTCTGCACTTCTGCGCCTTATTACGGGAATCGCCGTAGCGCTCATCATGGGACCGATCATTGTTGTCGTGATCGTTTCCTTCAGCTCTGGCGAGATGTTAACCTTCCCGCTGCCGGGCTTTTCCTTGCGCTGGTTCTACAGCTTTTTCTCGATTCCGGAAATGCGCAATGCGTTCGCGCTAAGTTTAGTTCTGGCGTTTACGTCAGCGACCGCCGCAGTCGCGTTTGGCATGATGGGGGCCATTTATACGTCGCGTCGCGACTCCTGGTTTTCCCATATATTGCAGCTACTTTTCATCACACCGTTAATCTTTCCGACGATTGTCCTTGGGCTGGCGCTACTTCTTCTTTATCGCACGTTCGGAATGTGGATCACCCCGGGTCTATTCATAGCGCATGTAATAGTGTGCCTGCCATACTCATTTCGAGCCGTGCTGGCTTCGCTGCAAAGCTTCGACGTCTCGCTGGAAGACGCGGGCCAAAGCCTCGGCGCCGGGCCCATACGCTCGTTTATGCTCATCACGCTACCCATCATCTGGCCAGGCATATTGTCAGGCTGGCTGTTTGCCTTTGTGGTCTCGTTTGGCGAGTTAAACGTAGGTCTTTTCCTTACTGGCCCAGGGGTCGTCACCTTGCCAATCGAAATTTTCAGCTACTTGCAATTTCAGGGTAGCCAGCTCGTCGTAGCCGCTGCCTCGGCCTTACAGATCCTGGTTATTATTCTCATTCTATTGGTCGCCAATCAGTTAATTGGGGTGAAACGAATGGCGGAACGATGAAAACCCAACATCGTTGCGCACGACGAGAAAACAGAGTCTAGTACTGGGGCGGCAGCGGCAGCGTAGCCAGCACGCCCGGAATCGCCAACAAGCCCAGCGACTGCGCGAAAACGATTTGCTTGTGGGTGACGCACTCGTCCTTAGACAGGAAATTCAAGGTGCCCAGACAGGAGTTTTGAGATACTAGGGGAATATTGATGACAGAACGCAGGCCCAAGCCAATAATCAACTCATAGTCATCAAATGATTTCTTAATGGCGGCAACTCCTTCGCCGACGAACAGGCGCTTTTCCAGCAGCACCTGCCGGCCCCATCCCTTGTCTGATTTCGATTTGATACCGCCCACCGGGTATTTTTTTATATTGGAACTATAGATCCGCGTGAGCTCCATTTTTGCCGCATCGAAACGATTGATGGTGCATTGCGAATGGCGTAAGACGGGGTAGGCACATGCATCGATAGCCGCGAAAATTTCCGCAGAGGCACCGCTGAAAGACAAAGCTTGTAGGCCTGTATAGTCGTCAGCGGCAAGGTTCTCGTCCGCCACGGACATTTCAATAGATGCACTCATTCTACGATGAACCCCCGTTCATGAATCAGTTTTCCAGATTTATCCGTATCGTGGCACAAGGTCTTGACGCTGGCTATTTCAGGGTGGATTGCGAAGGTCTCGTGCACAGGTAAAGGGCCTGTATGGAGAACTGTTGAAAGTTAGTATACTGATATAAAATAACCTAAGCATCGCCATTCATTACAAATAAATAACTACTTAGTTATGGCTGCCAGCATGCAAAAAATAGCCGATCGCCTCACATCCAGGCTGAAAGTACGGTATCTCGTGTTGATGCTGCAAATCTCGAAATGCGGTTCGCTGACGCGCGCCGCCGAGGCCTTGGGGTTTAGCCAGCCAGCCGCCAGCAAGGCACTCGGAGAACTTGAGGACATCTTTGGATCACCGCTTTTTCTCAGGTCTTCAAATGGCCTTGTACCCACCCCCCTCGGGGAGTTGGCGCTGCGCCGCGCCGTTCATATGCTGCAGGACATGGAAAATTGGGGTCGCGAAACTGAGGCCATATTAACCGGCCATACCGCACATCTGAATGTGGGGGCGATACCGACGGTATCGGGCCGGCTGCTGTCGCGCGCGACTCAGCAAATCTACACATTGCATCGCGTCACGATTTCACTGCACAGGGCGACCAGCGATCAGTTGATCAGGCTTATGCGGCGGCATGAACTGGATTGCATGATAGGCCGCGCGACCGTCATTAATGCGGACGACAATATGGTGCAGCAGGCCTTGTATGCACAACGCCCGGTGCTGATCGCCAACGTAGACCTCGCGCATCGGTTGCAGCAAGAGAAAATCTCGCTGCATACTCTTGCCGCCATGGATTGGATCTTGCCGTCCCCCGCCACTCCGACCGGGAAAATGATTACCGAAATTTTTGCCAAGGCGAATATCCCTCCGCCTTTTCCGAAAATAGAAACCTATTCGGCCGATGTCATCGAAGACTTGTTGCAAAATTCGACGTCATTTTTATCGCTGATGGCAGAGGATATCGCAGCAGATATTTGCCGCAACAAAAAGATAGCGCTCATACCCTTTCAGTTTGACGAAAGGTTACCTCCCATCAGTTTCATCAGGCACAAGCGGACAACACAGGTACTTGCTGAAGAAAATTTCGCGGAAATTTTCAGAGAAGTTTGCAATCAGTTCTATCCAGGGGAGGTCTGAATAACTGCCAGTTGGACTTACCATCTTGTCGAGCTAAACGCGGCGCAAATTGCAGCGCGATTTTCCACCACTCGCCTTTGGGTACCGCCATATCCGGTGTGGCCTGGATCCAGCCTGGCAGCTCTTCACAGTGCGCCGGCACGGCCATTTGCGGAGGCTGGTAATTCGGGCCGACCGCACAACCTCCGGGCGCCAAGGCGATCGCAAGCGCTAGCGGCACGCGGCACGCGGCAGATATCGGAACCCATATTCAAAGTTGTCTTAATCAATTACATATTGTTCATTATGCTATTATTTCATTGGTTAAATATCTATCAGTTAACTAATGAGCAACCTGACGCTACACATGCGGAAGCTCGAGGCCAGCTTGGCCCTCGTCTCAAGCAGTACGGCAGATTTTCCCTTGCAAGACGCCGCGTTGGCTGGATGGCTGAATTTGGTCGCGAAAGGACTAACCGATCTGTCGGACGCGGCGCTCAGTTCGTATGACATGCACCAAAGCGACTTTCGCGCACTGATG
>JBDTLC010000049.1:0-20275 GCA_039935015.1 Paralcaligenes sp.
ATGATGATTACGATTTCGTCATTGACGCTGTAGGGGCACCTGCGACTCGAGAAATAGCATTTGCGTCGATTAAATCTGGAGGGGTCATTATGCACATTGGGTTACAAAGTGGTGCAAGTGACATCGATATGCGAAAACTGACTTTGGCAGAAATCACACTAATAGGTAGCTATACCTACACAACGGCAGATATGCGTGCTACGGTTTCAGCGTTGCATCAAGGTGCCTTTGGAGATTTGAATTGGGTCGAATCCCGCGACATGGCAGACGGCGCAAGGGCTTTTGACGATTTGGACAAGGGCCGCACCGCGTCGGCGAAATTAGTTTTAGTGCCGAGGGCGGGAGTATGAGCCGTCAGGCAACTCTTCAGAATTTATACGGTTTCAATGAAGTAAGTTTGTAATTGCTACCTTGGGCGCTTCTGTTTGTTTAAATGATGGGTTGGACACTCCACTGTGGGACGATTCGATACCGATTAGGGGGCATCGGCCTCATTGTTTATGATTATTTGGGTTTGGCTGTTTGCGCTTTAAATGGGCTGTGTTCACGCAGTTCGTCGATGTAGCCGCTTACGGCGGGTGTTTCTCGGTCCAGGAAATCGGCGATAGCCTGTGCATAGCGGGCGTCGCGAATCCAGTGAGCTGACCAAGTCTTGACCGGCAGCATACCGCGCGACAGCTTGTGCTCACCTTGTGCACCGCCTTCAAATCGAACCAAGCCCTGCTGTATGCAGAATTCAATCGCCTGGACATAGCAGGTTTCAAAATGCAGGCCTGAAACGAATTGGGTACTGCCCCAGTAGCGTCCGTATAGGGTATTGTCGCTACGCAGACTTAATGCGGATGCGATCGCTATGCCGTGCTGTTCGGCCAGCACAATGACTAACTGATTGGGTATCTGCGTGTGTAGCCGAGAAAAAAAATCGTAGTTCAGGTAGGGAGCATTACCATGCTCGATGTAGGTGCGGCTATAACATTTGAAAAAGAACCTCAGTGTGTTTTCGTCGATTTCTTTGCCTTGCAGCCAGCGAAAATTTACGCCTGCGTCTTGTACTTTGCGGCGATCTTGTTTAATTTTTTTGCGCTTGGGCTGGCTCATTTCGGCCAGAAATTCGTCGAAATTTCGATAGCCTTGATTGAACCAGTGAAATTGCACATTTTCTCGAAACAGGAACCCGACTTCCCTTAATGCCTTGCAGTCGTCCGGGCTGGGGAACAAGATATGCAGCGACGAAATTTCATTTTCTCGAGTCAGAGCAATAGCCTGTTGCGCGAGAAGTACGCGATCAGCATGGTTTTCGGCCAGCAAGCGTGGGCCTGGTACAGGGGTGAATGGTACGGCCCCCAGCAGTTTTGGGTAATAGGGCAGTTGGTGTTGTGCGAAGGCATTGGCCCATATGCCATCAAATACGTATTCGCCGCGCGAGTGCGACTTCAAGTACAAAGGCATCGCGCCCATCAGAGTTTGGCCGCGGTGTAAAAGTAAATAATGCGGCGCCCAGCCGGTGTCGGGCACGGCGCACTGAGCCTCATCGAGGGCCTGCAGAAATTCCAGGCGCACCAAAGGGTGGTCGCCTGCCAGTCGATTCCATTGATCGGCGTTAATATCTTTCAGGTTACGGGTAAGGGAAAAGCGAGTCATAGGCCAATTTTAGTCCAGGGGCGAATTGTGGATGATAGGTGCAATAGGTGTGGATAAGCGCATTCCGGTGACGGTTGTGACGGGGTTTCTCGGGAGCGGAAAAACGACGTTTCTCAATCGAATATTGACAGCTCCCGAGGCTTCTCGGATGGCCGTCATTGTGAATGAAATTGGCGAGGTGGGGCTGGACCACCGGCTTATGCGGCGTGTCCATTCCAACGTAATATTGCTTGAGTCGGGTTGTGTATGCTGTAGCGTGCGCGGCGACCTGGTCGATGCTCTGCGCGATTTGTTTATGGCGTCATTGCGCAGAGAAATTGCACCGCTTTCGCGCGTGCTGATTGAAACCACAGGCATGGCAGACCCGGCCCCCGTTATGTATACCTTGCAGTACGAGCAGTTTTTATCTGAACGCTACGTCTACGACGGCTGCATTACAGTGTTGGATAGCATGTACGGCGAGCGACAGCTGATCCAGCATCCCGAGGCTTTGCAGCAGGCAGTGCTGGCCGACGCGATCGTATTCAGTAAAGCCGATCTGGCCGATACGGCCGGGCGGGCCAGGCTCGATGCCGTCGTATCGCAAGCAAATGTGGATGCGCCAAGGTATGAAATGCAAGCCCTGCCGAGTTTGGCCAATCTTGTGGCGGCCTGTTCGGCGCATGAAAATATGCTTGTTGGGACGCCGCGATCGGCAGGCAGACTGTGGTCTGCCTCAGGGTCGGTCGCAAGCGCGCACCCTGATGTGCATGTGCTCACCCTGTCAGGTTTGGCACCTATTGCTCGTGGTGCCTTTTTGCGCGCCATGAGTGTCTTGTTGCCATGGGGCGGCGCAGATTTATTGCGTATGAAGGGCTTGGTCTGGTTTCGCGGCGAGAACGCCTTCAATGTTGTGCATGGCGTACACCAGCAACTGTACCCCATTGAACCTTGGGCAGGGGATTTGGACTCTGACTTGAACTTAACCCGTGGTAGTTCAGTCCTGGTTTTTGTTCTGCGCGGCGGTGATCCGGCGGGGTTTGAGCAGAAGGCTCGGGGTTTGTGGTGTTAATTCATGGTTGCGTAATGGCTTTCGTGGTGGTGTAATGACGTCATTCGTGTATTTATTACGTATGCCGTTGCCCGGCCTGTAGCGTCAGCCCATGTTAAAGCTCTTCAATAAAACAACAGGGCATGATTTGGCAACTTCCGGGGCCTGTTTCATCCAACGACGGCAATAATTCTCAGTTTTTCAAGCTCTTTGGGCTGTGTGTATGGGCGTGGCGTGCATGGCAAATGGTCGTGCGGCGCGGGCGATAAATGACATGCATACGACATACACAGCGTTTGGCTTTGGGTGTTCAAATGCCTGAGGCCCTTGCGCAAAATGCCATGCTTGAATGCAGAGTTCTCAGTTCGAGAGCCGACGTCAGTGTTAAGAAGTTGAAATGATGATTCGTGCAATGTTGGTATTTTCCAACAGAACCCTACCGATATCGGCCCGAGCGTGCGTGTCCGGTTGCCGTGGCCGTGCAGCGCCGAGCTTTGCCAGCGGCGTGGCGGTGTGCAGCCTCGGCGGGTTTTGGCTCGGGCAAGGTGCAAATAAAAACAGGCCGTTTACTTTTCGTAAACGGCCTGTCGGTAAAACTGGTTGCGGGGGCAGGATTTGAACCTACGACCTTCGGGTTATGAGCCCGACGAGCTGCCAGACTGCTCCACCCCGCGTCTGAAGAAAAAGATAATAACCTTTATTGAAACTTGTGGCAAATGGCAGATGGTATCTGCGAGTTGATTAATGACTGAATCCGAAACTGTTCGTGTACTGGAAACGGCGCTTTTATGTGCCGATCAGCCCATGTCGCTGGGGGAATTGCGGAAATTGTTTGGGGCCCAAGAAGTTTCAAATGACGATTTGCGAGGTTGGCTGGCTGTTTTACAAAGTGATTGGGCAGAAAAGGGATTGGCTTTGGTCGATCTGGCCAGTGGCTGGCGGTTTCAAAGTCGCCCCGAAATGCAGCAGTTTCTTGATCGCCTCAACCCCGAGAAGCCGCCACGTTATTCGCGGGCCGTGCTTGAAACCCTGGCCATTATTGCGTGGCGCCAACCCGTTACGCGCGGTGATATTGAAGATATACGCGGAGTAACAGTATCTTCGCAGATAGTCAAAACGCTTGAAGAGCGCGGCTGGATCGAAGCGCTAGGGCATCGTGACGCGCCAGGCAGGCCTGCCTTATTTGGCACTACACGTGCTTTTCTGGACGATCTGGGCCTGCACGCGCTCGATGAGTTGCCTGAACTTGAAGCGCAGGATGCGGTGACAGCCATTGCTGGCTTGTCTCTCGAAATGGGCGAACGCGCCCCTGTGGACGACGAGCCGGTTTTGCCGGACGCACAGAATAATACGGAATCTCTCACACAAAAATGACTGAAATGACAGACAACAAACCATTCGAGGGCAATTTGCCTGAATCAGGTAATGTTTCCGAGGCCGCCGCCGGCGCTACGCCTGAAGTGGCCGCAGACGCCAAGCCAGGCGTCCCCCGTGGTCGTGGTCGCAAGCTCAGGACTCCGTTTCGCCGCAGACGTGGCGATGCGATGGGCGATGCGCCATCGCCTGAGGCCGTGCAGCCGACAGCCCCTCCTGTTGGCGATGTGCAGGCCAAGCCTCGCGGACCTCGCGTCGCTCGCACCCGTACTCCGCGTGCCGAGAATCCAAGCCATGAAAAAGAGGCTGATCAGGCGCTGGCTTATCTGGATCGGTCAGAAAAAATGGCCCAACGTTTAAGCAAGTATTTGGGCAGCGATGCGCTGATGCCCAAGCTGCATAAGGTGCTTGCCGAAGCGGGTGTCGGATCACGCCGGGAAATGGAAGAGTTAATTGTTGCCGGCCGCGTTTCAGTCAATGGTGAGCCGGCCCATATAGGGCAGCGTGTCGGTGCCACTGACCAAGTACGCGTAAACGGCCGCCCGGTAGCTCGCATCAACGCGAAAAAGCCGCCGCGCATCATTCTGTATCATAAGCCGGCCGGCGAGATTGTCAGCCATGATGATCCCGATGGCCGAGCCACGGTATTTGCACGCCTGCCGAAAATCCGCATTGGGAAATGGTTGTCGGTCGGGCGTCTGGACCTGAATACCGAGGGCTTGTTAATTCTGACCACGTCAGGCGATTTGGCCAACCGGCTGATGCATCCGCGTTATGGTGCCGAACGTGAGTATGCCGTGCGTGTACTAGGCGAACTCGGTGAAGAGCAGCAGGCCAGCCTGGTCCAAGGCATACCTCTTGACGACGGGATGGCGCAGTTTGGCTCACTTGAATATTTGGGCGGCGAGGGTAGCAATCGCTGGTACCGCATAACGTTGGCCGAAGGACGTAATCGCGAAGTACGCCGTATGTTCGAAGCGGTTGGGGTGACGGTCAGCCGGTTGATCCGTACCCGTTTCGGCGAGGTCGTACTGCCGCGCAATTTGCGACGTGGGCGCTGGGAGGAGCTTGACGGCACTCTCGTGACGGCCTTGATGGTGCAATTAGGGTTGTTGCGCGACGAAGACTCTGATGATGTGGATGCTTCTGATGGCCCGTCGCGGCAGCCCGATTCGCACGATAGCGCCTTGCCCCCGGGCTTTGGCACCATGGAACGCAACGGCACGAATGGCGCTAAAGTAAGCCGGCGCGGCAGGGTGTCGGGCGGACGTGTTAGCAAAGGCAGCAGCACCGAGAGCTATCCGTCCGATCCCTATGGTACCGGTCTGATGTTCAGTGGCGGCTTGGCCAATGGGCACCCAGACGGAAACAAGCGCGGCAACGTAGCGGGGCGGCGCAAGGGGCCAGGGCGGCCAGCTCGTGCCCCGCGTCCGGATGGTGCTGTGGCGGTTAACGGCAATCGTATTGGTGGAGATCGCCCAGCGGGGGCACGTCCTGCGGGGGCACGTCCTGCGGGAAGTCGCCCGTCTGGAAATAAGCCGAATCGGCCGGTCGGAGATCGACCGGCACAGGGCCCGCGCCCCGCCAAAACAGGTGGCCGGCCACCGCGCACAGGAGAATCGAAATCGGCCAAGCCTCGCGCCGCCGGTGCGCGCGGCAAGCCTGCTGCCACTCGAGGCGACGACTGGCAGCCACGGGGCGCTTCAGCTCATGAGTCGCATTTGGGTGTGGTGGGCGGCAAGGGCCGTAATTTCCGTCCTTAGTCGTGCAGGGCAGATCAGACGGCGGGCCGCCGCCACAAGACCCACCCGTCGCGCATGTAGCGGCAGCCTTTGTGGCTGCCACCAAGCCCTTGCACGTGCGAGAGCCTTAAATTGTTGCTTCTCTAGTGTAAGTTCGTGACGTAGCAGGAGTTTCTTTAAATTACTGCTATAATAATGGGCTTCACAGCTACGTTTCGTTGTCGCTTCTGGCGGGTATGGCTCGCGTGGTGCAAGACGCAACTGCAGCGCAGTAGTAAGGCAATATCGGGCGTACAGCCCATTTTTTTTTGAGTTTATGGCAGACATCTTCGCTTTGACACTTCAGGCATTGACCAGTACGGACATCAGTCCAGATATTGAGCTGGTCGATATCGAGCGGGCGCCACTTGGGCTTTTGCGGGTGACGATCGATCGTCCTGAGGGGGTGCGGGTTGAAGATTGTGAGCAGGTTTCAAAACAGTTGTCGCGAGTGTTCGAGGTCGAGAACATCGACTACAAGCGTCTCGAAGTGGGTTCGCCCGGCGTCGACCGTCCCTTGAAAAGCAAGGCAGATTTTGCCCGCTTTGCGGACGAGCGCGTTGAAATCAAGCTGCGCGAGGCCGTTGATAACCGCAAAACCTATGTGGGCTTGCTGCGCGTGCCCGATAATGCCATTACAGCTGATGCCCCCGTTTTTGGCCTCGAGCTTGAGGCCAAGTCCGCTCAGGCTCAGGTGCTTAGCTTCACTCTCGACGATGTCGATCGTGCCAAACTGGATCCCATTCTCGATTTCAAGGGTAAAAAGCGATGAGTCGCGAAATTCTTCTATTGGTTGACGCCCTGGCGCGTGAAAAAAACGTGGCGCGAGACGTGGTGTTCGACGCGCTTGAAAACGCCTTGGCCTCGGCCATGAAAAAGCGCTTCAAGGAAGACGCCGACATTCGCGTTTCAATTGATCGCGTCAGCGGCGAGCACGAAGGCTTTCGCCGCTGGCTGGTTGTGCCCGACGATGCGGGCTTGCAAGAGCCCGATAAGCAAGAACTATATTCCGATGCGCAGGAGCGTGTGCCGGGTATTGAGGTTGATCAGTATATTGAAGAGCCGCTTGAGCCAATTGAATTCGGGCGCATTGGAGCACAGGCAGCCAAACAGGCGATTTTGCAGCGGATCCGCGATGCCGAGCGTGAGCAGGTTCTGAATGATTTTCTTGAGCGCGGCGAGTCTATCGTATCGGGCACTGTCAAGCGCATGGATAAGGGTGACGTCATTATCGAAACCGGCAAGATAGAGGCTCGTCTGCCGCGCACCGAAATGATTCCGAAAGAAAATATGCGAGTGGGCGACCGTGTTCGCGCCTGGGTCTTGAAAGTAGATCACACCGCTCGCGGCCAGCAGGTCATACTGTCGCGCACAGCCTCGGATTTCATTCGGCAATTGTTCGAAAATGAAGTCCCTGAAATTGAACAAGGGTTGCTGGAGATCAAGGCGGCTGCGCGCGATCCGGGCATCCGCGCTAAAATTGCCGTGGTCGCCTACGATAAGCGTATTGACCCTATTGGCACATGCGTGGGCATGCGTGGTTCCCGCGTTACGGCCGTGCGCAACGAACTGGGCGGCGAGCAGGTTGACATCGTATTATGGGCCGACGACCCAGCCGAGTTTGTAATAGGCGCATTGGCGCCTGCACATGTTGAATCGATTCTGGTCGATGAAGACAAGCATGCCATGGATGTCGTGGTTGATGCCGAAAACCTGCCCAAGGCCATAGGCGCACGTGGGCAAAACGTTCGGCTGGCCTCAGAGCTTACGGGTTGGCAGATCAACATCATGACGCCCGAAGAAAGTCAGAGTCGTCAAGACGAAGAGCGCAGTGGGTTGCGGCGCACGTTCATCGACAAACTTGATGTCGACGAGGAAGTCGCTGACATCCTGATCGATGAAGGGTTTACCGGGCTTGAAGAAATCGCCTATGTGCCCATGCAGGAATTGCTGGAAATCGAGGCGTTCGACGAGGACACGATCAACGAGCTGCGCACGCGTGCACGTAATGCCTTGCTCACCGAGGCCATAGCAGACGAAGAACGAGTGCAGACGACGCCAGAATTGCTTGAGTCTGAAGGCATGACCGCCGAATTGGCAGCCATGCTGGCTGATAAAAAGATATATACCCTGGACGATTTGGCGGAACTGGCAACTGATGAGCTATCGGAAATTACTGGCCTAGACGAGCAGCAAGCGAGCGAGATGATTATGCGCGCCCGAGCCCACTGGTTTGACACCGAGGCGTAAAAACTTGTCTGCATTTATTGAAATTGCTGTAGTAAGTAAGAGAGAGTGGAATGTCGAGTAACACCGTCGCCCAGTTCGCCGTCGAACTGAAAATGCCTGCAAACGTGCTGCTCGAGCAGCTGCGTTCGGCAGGTGTTGAGCTCAAATCGGTTGATGACGACGTCACCGACGCGGATAAGACGAGGCTGCTCGATTCCTTGCGTCGTTCCCATGGTGGATCCGACGGCAAGAAAATTACCCTGACGCGTCGGCAAACTTCTGAAATACGGCAGGCCGACGGCTCGGGCCGGTCGCGCACCATTCAGGTCGAGGTTCGCAAGAAACGCGTATTCGTCAAGCGCGATGCTTCCGAGCTGGCGGCCGATGCAAACAAAACAGCTGCGGTCGATGCGGATGTATTGCCTGAATCTGTATTGCCTGAATCGTCTGCCGTGGCCGCACCGAATGAAATCGCCCAGAGCGTCGGCGCGCCGACTTCTGCGGTGGTCGATGCCGCTCCTCAAGCTGACGCTGACGTGTCTGTCGAAGCTAAGGTTGAAGCGGTTACCCCTGCCCCCGCCGCTGTCGATGAAGCGGCGCCCACGAATGCGGCCGATACTCCCGGCCCATCGGCGGCAAGTGCTCCAAGCGACACCCCGGCCCAGGTTGAAGCCCCAGTCGTCGTTACCGCTGATTCGGGTCAAACCGAAGCGCCAGCAGACCCCGAACCTGTCCCACAGGTGGTCCAACAAGCGGTGGTCGATGCCAAGCCCGAGTTGGCCGTGGTGAAACCGGCGCATAAGCGCAAGGGCAAGGCAGATATTAAAGTCGCCGCCGATTCGGTGCATGCCGATGCTGCGTCCAAATCGGTAACCGACCCTAGCCGCGACCGGGCGCGTCGAGCCTCCGAGGCGGAGGCCGCTGCCCTGCGCGAGATGCTGAGTCATCCGCGCAGGGTGTTGAAGGCTCCCGAACCGGATCCCGCCGCCTTGTCGGGCACCTTGCACAAGCCTGCTGGTGCAAAGATTGTGGTTAAGAAAGACGCCAAGCCGGGTGCGGCGGGCGCCGGAGTCAAGAAAACAATCAAGGCTTCTGAAGTTTCGTCCTCCTGGACCGATGACAATGCGCGCAAGAAGCCGGCGCAAAAAGGCGATGCACCAAGTCCCGGTCGCGATGGCTGGCGCGCTCCAGGTGGCAAAGGTGGCAAAAGCGGCGGTCGTGGCGGGCGCCACAGAAATGCGCAGCCCGAGCGTCAGGAACCACAGGCTGTGGAGTTTATCGCTCGTGAGGTCCATGTCCCAGAGACCATTACGGTGGCCGATCTGGCCCACAAGATGTCGGTCAAGGCCGCCGAGGTTATCAAGCATCTTATGAAGCTCGGCCAGATGGTGACGATCAATCAGGTGTTGGATCAGGAAACGGCCATGATTTTGGTCGAGGAACTGGGCCATGTTGCCATCGCAGCAAAATTGGATGACCCCGAGGCTTTCCTTGATCTGAATGAAGGAGAGCAGGCCGAAGTCGAGTCCTTGTCGCGAGCACCCGTTGTGACCGTGATGGGTCACGTAGATCACGGCAAGACTTCTTTACTGGACTATATACGTCGCACCAAAGTGGCGTCGGGCGAAGCCGGTGGCATTACGCAGCATATCGGCGCCTACAACGTCAAAACCGATCGCGGCATGGTCACCTTTCTAGATACCCCGGGCCATGAAGCGTTTACGGCAATGCGTGCGCGCGGCGCGAAAGCAACCGATATTGTCATTCTGGTGGTGGCGGCCGACGATGGCGTTATGCCTCAGACCAAAGAGGCGATTCACCACGCAAAAGCGGCGGGTGTTCCGTTAGTGGTCGCGATTAACAAAATCGACAAGCCGGGCGCCAATCCCGACCGCGTCAAGCAAGAGTTGGTTGCTGAAGAGGTTGTGCCTGAAGAATACGGTGGCGATGTTCCTTTTGTGCCGGTATCGGCCAAAACGGGCGAAGGTATTGAAACTTTGCTGGAAAATGTTCTGTTGCAGGCAGAGATGCTTGAGCTTAAGGCACCGATTGATGCGCCTGCCAAGGGGATCGTGATCGAGGCACGTCTGGATAAAGGGCGTGGTCCGGTGGCCACTATTCTGGTTCAGAGTGGCACCTTGTCGCGTGGCGATGTGGTTCTGGCTGGCGCCAGCTATGGCCGCGTACGTGCCATGCTTAATGAAAACGGCAAGCCTATCAATAGCGCGGGCCCATCGGTTCCGGTTGAAATTCAGGGCCTTACAGAAGTACCTGCCGCGGGTGACGAATTGATCTCGCTGGCCGATGAACGCAAGGCTCGTGAAATTGCTTTGTTCCGTCAGGGTAAATTCCGCGACGTGAAGCTGGCTCGCCAGCAGGCGGCCAAGCTCGAGTCGATGTTCGACGGTGCTGGCGAAGGCGTGCAAACGCTCGAGTTGATCGTGAAAACCGATGTTCAGGGTTCGCAAGAAGCCTTGGTGTCCTCACTGGTTAAATTGTCTACTGAAGAGGTACGCGTGCGGGTGGTCCATGCCGCTGTAGGCGGGATTTCCGAGAGCGATATCAACCTGGCCATTGCGTCCAACGCTGTGGTGATAGGCTTTAACGTGCGTGCCGAGCAAAGTGCCAAGAAACTGGCAGAGCATAATGGCATCGACCTGCGCTACTACAACATTATTTACGATGCGGTCGATGATGTGCGTAACGCAATGTCGGGCATGCTGGCTCCCGAGAAGAAAGAAGAAGTGATCGGCATGGTCGAAATTCGCGAGGTGTATACCATTTCGCGTATCGGCAGTATTGCTGGTTGCATGGTGACCGATGGTCTGGTGCGGCGCGATTCCCAAGTTCGCTTGCTGCGCGACAATGTCGTGCACTGGAGCGGCTGGCTCGAATCGCTGCGTCGTTTCAAGGACGATGTCAAGGAAGTCAAATCAGGTTTCGATTGCGGTATTAGCCTCAAGGGCAATAACGACATTCAGGTTGGCGACCAGCTCGAGATCTTTGAAATCAAAGAAGTGGCCCGAACCCTGTCATCATGAGTCGCCATAAGTCAAAACCCAATCCCGGTCGCATTACACGGCTGTCCGACCAGATCCAGAAAGATCTGGCCGGGCTCATCCAACGCGAAATTGATGTTTCGCGAGCGGGGCTGATCACATTGACCGGCGTAGATTTGTCGGCCGACTACGCACATGCCAAGGTGCATTTCACGGTAATGGGCGCCGAGCCCGAAGTGGCCAGTGCAGCCCTTAATGAAAAAGCGGGCTGGTTGCATTCGCTGCTCTTCAAGCTTCTGCATATTCATACAGTTCCTACTTTGCATTTCCTGCATGATGGCCAGCTTGAGCGTGGTATTGAGCTGTCGCGCCTGATTGATCAGGCAAATCAGCCCATCAGTTATTCTTCCATTCCTTCGGATCTCGAAGATCCCGACGTACAGCCCTGAAGGGGCTGTCGTTTTTTTCCTCAGGTTAAACGATGGTTTCCAGACGCGGGCAAGTGCTCGACGGTGTCTTATTGCTCGACAAACCCGAGGGCTTGTCGAGTAACCACGCGCTGCAGCGTGCCAAGCGTGCGCTCGATGCTCGCAAAGCTGGGCACACAGGCACTCTGGATCCCTTTGCGACGGGGCTATTGGTATGCTGTCTGGGGCGCGCCACCAAACTGTCGGCCGCCATGCTCAATGCCGACAAGGTTTATCACGCAACGCTGGGTCTGGGCGAAGAGACGGATACGGGTGATTTAACCGGCCAGATTGTGTTTCAGGCGCTTGCCTCTTTTCAGGGGGTAAGTGGCGACGAGATGGAGCGAGCGGTGTCAGGTTTTCGCGGGCCGATTGAGCAGATTCCACCCATGTATTCGGCCTTGAAGCGCGATGGCAAGCCTTTATACGAATATGCGCGCCAGGGAATTGAACTTGACCGTCCGCCACGCGCGATTACGATTTACAAATTGGAAGTCTTGAGTTTGAACGGACGCCAGGTTGAAATGATGGTGTCTTGCAGTAAAGGCACGTACATTCGAACCTTAGCGCAGGATATTGGCCGTTTGCTAGGTTGTGGTGCCCACCTGACTGCCTTGCGGCGCACACGGGTGGGGCCGTTTTCGCTTGACGACGCTATTGGGCTTGAAGCCCTGCAGGCCATGTCTGCGCCTCAGTCCACCTTGATTGCACTCGATGCCTTACCTGCTGGCCTGTTGCCTGCAACCCTTACACAAAAGGAAGAATTATGAATCGCGCTTTGCGCAATGTGGCGATTATCGCCCACGTCGATCACGGTAAGACCACCCTGGTTGATCAGTTGTTACGTCAGTCCGGCACATTTCGCGATAATCAGCAGATGGCCGAACGGATCATGGATTCGGGTGATATAGAACGTGAACGCGGAATTACCATTCTTGCGAAAAACTGCGCCGTCGAATATGAAGGCACACACATCAATATTGTCGACACCCCGGGGCACGCCGATTTCGGCGGCGAAGTCGAACGAGTGCTGTCGATGGTCGATGGTGTGCTGTTGCTGGTCGATGCGGTTGAGGGCCCCATGCCTCAAACCCGTTTCGTGACGCGCAAAGCTTTGGCTCTGGGGCTTAAGCCCATTGTGGTCGTGAACAAGGTAGATCGTCCGGGTGCGCGCCCCGATTTTGTAATCAATGCGACCTTCGATCTGTTCGACAAACTTGGTGCGACCGAGGCACAGCTGGATTTTCCGGTGATTTACGCTTCGGGTTTGGCGGGCTATGCAGGTTTGACCGAAGATGTGCGCGAAGGCGATATGCGTCCGCTTTTTGACGCTATCTTGAAATACGTGCCGCAACGCGAAGACGACGCAGACGGCCCGCTTCAGTTGCAGATCATCTCACTCGATTACAGCAGCTATGTGGGTAAGATCGGCGTGGGCCGGATTAACCGTGGGCGCTTGCGTGCCGCTCAAGATGTGGTGATTCAATTCGGCCCGGACAGTCCGATCATCAAAGGACGCGTCAACCAGGTTCTTAAATTCAAGGGTCTGGAACGCGAGCTGGTAGAGCACGCCGAGGCCGGTGACATTGTTCTGATCAATGGCATCGAAGATATCGGCATAGGCTGCACCTTGATGGACCCAGCCAATCCCGAGCCCTTGGCCATGCTGCATATCGACGAGCCCACGTTGACCATGAATTTTATGGTCAACACGTCGCCTCTGGCAGGCCGTGAAGGCAAGTTTGTGACCAGCCGTCAATTACGCGACCGTCTCGACCGTGAATTGAAATCCAACGTGGCCTTGCGGGTGAAAGAGACCGATGATGACACGGTGTTTGAGGTGTCAGGGCGCGGTGAGCTGCACCTGACCATCTTGCTTGAAAATATGCGCCGCGAAGGCTACGAGCTGGCGGCTTCGCGCCCTCGCGTGGTGATCAAAGAACAAGATGGCGTGCGCATGGAGCCCTACGAATTGCTGACGGTTGATCTGGAAGACGGACACCAGGGCGCAGTCATGGAAGAGCTGGGACGGCGTAAAGGTGATTTGCAGGACATGGTGGCTGATGGGCGCGGTCGCACGCGTCTGGAATACCGGATTCCGGCTCGTGGCCTGATCGGTTTTCATAATGAGTTTTTGACGTTGACGCGTGGCACGGGGCTGGACAGCCATATTTTTGATGAATATGGTCCGGTGCGCGAAGGCGGGGTCGGCGAGCGCCGCAATGGTGTATTGATCAGCCAGGATAACGGTGCGGCGGTTGCGTATGCGTTGTGGAAGCTGCAGGACCGCGGCCGTATGTTTGTGTCGCCCGGAGAGCCTTTGTATGAAGGCATGATTATCGGGATCCATAGTCGTGAAAATGATCTGGTGGTGAATCCGATTAAAGAGAAGAAATTGACCAACGTGCGTGCGTCGGGCAAGGACGAGCATATTGATCTGGTTCCGCCGATACGTATGACGCTGGAGTATGCGGTGGAGTTCATTACGGACGATGAGCTGGTGGAAGTGACTCCGAAGTCGATACGTTTACGCAAGCGCTATTTGACGGATCAGGATCGTCGTCGCATGTCTCGCGAAGGCACCTGATAGAAGGGACCCGATTGGGGTCCTTTTTTTTCTCCATTGTCTGGGGTTGTGTTTATGCGGCGGTACTCCTCGTTGTAGCGGCACCTCTCGTGGGTGCCATAGTGGTTTTGGCCTGCTTTATGTTTTTATAAGTGAAACGGCGACGGTGGTTCAGGCGTGCCCGCTCACATCGTCCGGCCCTGGCATAGCCAGGGCTGCCTGCGCCAAACACCTGGATTGGGGCGGGGCGCAAACTCGCAACATGACCAGCCCACTGGGCTGGTCAAAGCGTTTTGCTCGAACAGTGCGCCCCTTGCCTCCCCAATCCAGGTGTTTGGCGCAGCGGACTCAAGTTCGCTGGCCCGCCTGAACCACCGTCACCTTGTCGTATAGCGTGGCGTGGCATTGCGTCACATGGCATGTTTTTTGTAGCGGCACCCTTTGTGGGTGCCGTCCGCACTATTGGGGCCGGCGGAAAGGCGAATCAGGCAGCGACACCATTCAGGCCAGGATAAAGGGCCTGCCAGTAACTGGCGTGGTGGCCACGCCCATGTCTTGTTCGGCCATGATGCCGGCCTGGTACGCTTTGTGTCCGGCGTCGATGGCGAGCCTGAAGGCTTCGGCCATCAGGACGGGGTCGTGAGCGTTCGAAACGGCCGAGTTCAGCAATACGGCGTCAAAGCCCATTTCCATGGCTTGCACGGCATCCATAGGTGACCCGATGCCGGCGTCGACGATGAGTGGCACGTCGGTAATGCGATCGCGTAACGTTCGCAAGGCGTAAGGGTTGACCAGACCTTGGCCCGATCCGATAGGGGCTCCCCAGGGCATGAGTATGCGGCAGCCCGCATCGAGCAGGCGGTAGCAGGTGACGAGATCGTCGGTGCAGTATGGGAAAACTTCGAAGCCCAGCTTGACCAGTTCGGTGGCGGCATGCACCAGTTCGACGGGATCGGGTTGCAGCGTGTAGGTGTCACCTATCACTTCCAGTTTGATCCAGTGTGTATCGAAAATTTCGCGTGCCATCTGGGCCAGCGTAATAGCTTCGGCCGCGGTATGGCAGCCCGCTGTATTGGGCAGCAAGTGGGCGCCGCTTTGCTTGATCAGTTCGAAGTAACCCTGGCCCTGGCTATTTTCGATGGGCTTGCCGCTGCCTTGGGCCAACTGACGTTTCAAACTTACCGTGACGACTTCGGCGCCTGAGGCGGCGATGGCTTGTTCTAGTACATGCGGTGAAGGATAGCCGGCCGAGCCCAGGAAAAAACGACTGCCAAGCGTTGTGTCAGCAATCTGGAAAGACATGATTAGCCTCCGGTTATAGGTTCAAATGTGGTGATCGCGTCTTGGTCGAGCAGTACTCGTGTGGCACGGGACTGCCGCGCGATGTGGCTACCATTAACGGCCGTCGCCATAGGCAGGCTGGACTGCGACGCGGACATGTTCAGCAATTTAAGCAGATCTTCGAGCGTCGAAGCTTTGGCAACGGTGAGTTCTTTGCCGTTGACGGTAATGCGGATAAGGCTCACAGCGGCCTCTATAAAGTTAGGGTTCAAAATTCAGCTCGGACAGGGCCTGGTCGATTAATGAAGGAGCTATCAGCCAGCCGTGCCGGAATAAGCCATTAATGCGCGTCAGGCCGTCTTCGTGCTCGATGCGCGGCAGGTTGTCGATGAGAGCCGGGCGCAAATTGGTTTCGCTATGCACAATCCGTGCCTCGGCCAACCCTGGCATGACGCTGTGGGCGGCTGCCAGCAGTTCGACTGTGCTGCGTAAAGACACCGGCGACCTGTCTTCGCTTTCAATTTCCGAAGCACCCACGACAATCAGATGATTAGATCGTGGCACCATGTACACCCGATGACGCGGATGCAATAAACGAATGGGTCTGTGTAATTGTACGGCAGGCGCATGCAACCAAAAAATTTCGCCGCGTACGCCGCGCACGTTCTGACAAGCGATTGCGCCGGCCGGTCCGGGTGGAGCCTTTTCGCGCTCGCCCAGACCACGCACGTCAAATACCCAGTCGAACTGTTGATTGCCTTGAACCGTATGCAAAATATGTGCGGATAAAGACGATACTGCACAGCTCCAATGCCAATCAACGCCGTTGGCCGAGGCGTAGAGCGCCTCCATGGCTTCGACGGTATTCATATGTCCTTCATGCGGCAGCAACCATGCTTGTGCCGGGCCTTGTATATCTGGCTCGAGCTGGGCAAGCTGCGACAAAGGTAAAGGCTGCGGCCGATGCTTTTCGGGGGCTTTTTCGTTCAAAAGGCTAATCATGCGTTGCGCCGAACCGGCGTCGTGGCGATGCGCAAGCAAAAGGCTGCCGGCCCGGTCAAACGAGGCATGACGCGATAAGGTGGGGATAAGCTCGGCCCAGAGCTCTATAGAGTGCAAGCCGTGATTAAAAACGTTGATGTCGGCTGATTCGAGCTCTGCAGTGGGGCTGAGCATGCCCGCTGCGGTCCAACCAGCGGCACCGCGCGCATCAGGGCCGCTGCCCGGATCGAATACGCTGATTTCATGACCTTGCCGAGAAAGTATATAAGCCAGCAGACGGCCCAATAATCCTGCTCCTGCTATCCCTATTTTCATTGGTGAACCATCTTGCCGCGCCGCGCTTTGCTTTGTATGGAGGTGAAATAAACTGATATTTATAAAATTTAGGCCCTAAATCCCCGCAAGTCAATATAAAATACTAAAAAACGATACAATTCATTCCTATTATTGGGATTTAACATGGACACTGGTATTGCCACCATTATCGCCGAGAATCGGGTTGACGGTAACACGCCCACCATGCGCCTGTTTGCGCTGCTCGAGGTCATTGCGCAGAAAGACCAGCTGTTTTCCTTGCAAAGCCTGGTTGACGAATTGAACTTGCCCAAACCGACTTTGCATCGCATGTTGCAGCAGCTTGAAGGGGCCGGCATGATCCAGCGCGATGGGGATGGCCGTCAGTACAGCTCGGGTCTGCGTTTGCGCCGGATGGCGGAGAACCTGCTGCTTAATAATACCGTGCACGGCGCCCGCCACACGGTACTGCGTCAATTGGTGGAAGAGGTGGGCGAAAGCTGCAATATTACGACCTGTGCGGGTAGTGAAGTGTTGTATCTTGATCGTGTTGAAACGATTGCTCCACTGCGATTTTATTTACATCCGGGTTCGCGGGTTCCGGTTCATTGCTCGGCCAGTGGCAAGCTGTTTCTGACGCAAATGTCGCAATCGCAGCGCCGCCGGCTTTTGGCGCATGCGCCGCTGGCCAAGTATACCGAGCGAACTTTGACGACCTACGATCAGATCGATAGCGAGCTTGAGCGCGTGCGACGTGATGGCTATGCCATGGATGATGAAGAATTTCTGCCAGGCTTGCTGTGCGTGGCGGTACTGGTGCCGGCGTCTCGCGGCAAGTCGAATGTGGCGGTCGCTATTCAGGCGCCCATCATGCGAATGACGGCCGAGAAATCACTGCAAAGCCTGCCGGCCTTGCAGCGTGCCGCCCGTGCTCTGGCCGCAATTGAAGCGGCCAACGGCAACGGCGCTTAACACTGTTTTAATCAGGAATCTGTCATGCCCGAGGTAAGCACGTTGACACCGGCCGTTCATCTTGTTTCGGCCAAGGCCTTGTTTGGCCTGGATATAGACATCCAAGTTCCGGCCTTTGTCGAGCGCGATGAACATGTGCCCGAAATCGATCCTGTCTATCGTTTCAATCCTGACGCGACATTGGCGATTTTGGCGGGGTTCTCGCGCAATCGGCGTGTGTTAGTGCAGGGATTGCATGGGACGGGCAAGTCCACACATATCGAGCAAATAGCAGCGCGCCTGAATTGGCCGTGCGTGCGTATTAACCTTGATGGGCATATCAGCCGTCTGGATCTGGTGGGTAAAGACGCCATTGTGGTGCGCGACGGCCTGCAGATTACCGAGTTTCAAGAGGGTATTGTGCCTTGGGCGTTACAGCGGCCAGTGGCGCTGGTTTTCGATGAGTATGACGCTGGGCGACCCGATGTCATGTTTGTCATACAGCGAATTCTGGAGCGTGAAGGGCGCTTCACTCTGCTTGACCAAAACCGGGTCATACAGGCGCATCCGTATTTTCGGTTGTTCGCTACATCCAACACGGTAGGCCTGGGCAATCTGAATGGCATGTACCACGGTGTGCAGGCACTCAATCATGCCCAGATCGACCGCTGGAATATTGTTGCGACGCTGAACTACCTCTCGGCGCAGGAAGAAGCTGCGATTGTACTGGCGCGCGTACCGGAATTAGGCACCGAGCCAGGTCGACGCTTGATCGACGCTATGGTGCAGGTAGCCAGTCTTACCCGTAAAGGCTTCGAGACGGGCGATCTATCTACGTTGATGTCGCCGCGCACTGTCATCACTTGGGCCGAGAACAGTCAAATTTTTGGCAATGTCGAACTGGCCTTTCGCCTGTCGTTCTTGAATAAATGCGAAGAGATCGAGCGTCCTATCGTTGCCGAGTATTACCAGCGCAGTTTTAACGACGAGATTCTTGAATCGCACCTGACGTCGCCGGGTTAAGGCTTGGCCGTGGGTAATATGCAGCAGCGGTCGCGTCATCAACAGCAACTCGAAGAGCTGTGTGTAGCGATGTTGCGTGCCGCGACGGGACAGGCGCGATGGCACTTTGAGGGCGGCCGGCTATACGACAATCAGCATCCAGTGCCCGTCTATGCGCCGCATCTGCGCATCAATCCGGGTGTTGATGCTTTGCCGGCGTATCGGGCGCTTGCCGATGGCCTGGCATTGCGACTGCGCCTTTCCGATCGCCTGTTGCATCAAAGCCTGATCCCTGCCGACCCTATTGAACGCTGGGTTTTTGAATGGCTTGAGCAATTGCGCGTGGAGTCGTTGGCTCCTGAGAATTTGCCGGGCGTGCGCGATAACCTGGAACGACGCTACCGCGCTTGGTCTGCTGAATTTTTAAGCTCCGGCTCGGCCGAAACAAGCTTGGGCATATTGATATTCGCGGTGTCGCAAATTGTCTGGAGTCGCCTGACTTCGCTGGAATTACCCGAGCATGTTCAGGACTTGCTCGAGCCTACACGCGCAGCGCTGGCACAGACTTTGGGAAATGCCTTTGCCGGCATTCGGCGTTACCGTCACGATCAAGCGCAGTTTGCCGTCTACGCCATGGATATAGCGCGAGACATTGCGCAACGCGTGCAAAGTGAGCGTGAAGATGATCCGTCGAGTGCGACAGCGCGGCCGGGCTCCTTTGGCCTGTGGCTGGACTTCGACGAGGAAGAAGGCGAGAGTGCTGCGCTTGTCCAGACTGGCGACAGCGCAGTCTTTGAGGCGAGCCGGGGCCAATATCGAGTGTTTACGAAGCGCTATGACGAGGAGCTCTATGCGCCTGATCTGGTGCGCCCGGCCTTGTTGCATGAGTATCGTCAACGGCTGGATCGGCGTTTGACGCAACAGGCGATTAATGTACAGCGCTTGTCGAACTCGTTGCGCGCGATCCTGGCGCAACCGCAACGCGATGGCTGGCGGTTTGGCGAGGAAGAGGGCGTGATTGATGGCAGGCGGCTCGCGCAGTTGGTGAGTTCGCCAGCAGAGCGCCGGATATTTCGTCAAGATCAGTACCGGCCGGTGACTGATACGACGCTTGGTTTTCTGATTGATTGTTCGGGCTCGATGAAGTCGTATGCGGAACCGCTGGCGGTCATGGTGGATGTATTAATGCGCGCGCTTGAGCAGGCGGGTGTGGCCACTGAGATATTGGGCTTTACGACGTCGGCCTGGAATGGAGGACGAGCCCGACAAGATTGGGTAAGGCAAGGCCGGCCTGCGGCGCCCGGTCGTTTGAACGAGCTGCGCCGCCTGGTTTTTAAGGAGGCAAAAACGCCGTGGCGTCGGGCACGGCATCCGCTGGCGGCTTTGTTAAAGACGGACTTGTTTCGCGAGGGGATTGATGGCGAGGCGGTTGAATGGGCGTGTCAACGCCTGCTTGGGCGCAACGAGAAGCGGCGGATATTGGTGGTGATTTCGGACGGCTGCCCGATGGATAGTGCGACGAATCAGGCGAATGACGCTTTTTATTTGGACAACCATTTGAAGGCGGTGATTGGGCGTTATGGTCAGCAGGGTGTGGATATTATTGGCGTTGGGGTGGGGTTGGATATGAGCCCATATTATTCGCGGTCTGTGGTGGT
>JBDTLC010000050.1:0-31721 GCA_039935015.1 Paralcaligenes sp.
AAACGCTGGTATTGACTGGCGCTTTGCCCAACTGGTCGCGCGACGAGGCAGCGCGACGAATATTGGCCGCAGGAGGAAAGGTGAGTGCTTCGGTATCGAAAAAAACCAGTTATGTGGTGGCGGGGACAGACGCCGGCAGCAAATTGACCAAGGCGCAAGAACTAGGGGTCGCTGTCATCGATGAGGCCGGATTGATCGCCTTGTTGGATGCGTGACACGCCTGCTGTTTGTTGTCAGGTGGGGCACCATCAATGACGCAAACCCACTTATAGCGGCACCTTGTTGTAGCGGTGTCCGTTGTAGCCTTGTCTGTTGTAGCATGGTCTGTTGTAGGGGCACCCCATGTGAGTGCCATAGCAGTTCGATTCGCGCAGCATTTTCATAACTGACACGGCGACGGTGGCTCAGGCCTGCCCGCTTACTTCGTCCGGCCCTGGCTTAGCCAAGGCTGCCTGCACCAAGCACCCGGATTGGGGCGGGCCGCAAACTCGCAATATGACCCGTCCACTGGACGGGTCAAAGCGTTTTGCTCGAACAGCGCGCCCCTTGCCTTCCCAATCCAGGTGCTTGGCACAGCGAACTCAAGTTCACTGGCCCGCCTGAGCCACCGTCGCCTTGCGGTGTGGCTGATGCGGTGCAGTCAGGGGAAACCTTACTTGACGACCGCGGCCTTCATCAACTCTTGCTGATAATTAGCCAAGGATTGCTGGCGCAACATTTTTTCGATCTCCGGCTTCACATCTTTGAGTTCGGGAAACTTCATGGGACGCGTGTCCTCAACCTGAATGATGTGCCAGCCGAATTGCGTGTGCACGGGTTTGTCAGTTACTTGGCCTTTTTTCATACTTTCCACGGCCTGTGCAAACTCGGGCACGTAGTTAGTGGCTGGCGCCCAACCCAGTTCTCCGCCATTCTTGCCACTACCCGGATCAATGGATTTTTGCTTGGCGGCAGCGTCGAAGCTGATTTTCTTGCTTTTGATTTTGGCTGTCAGGTCGGTCGCGGTTTTCTCATCCTTGACCAAGATGTGCCGCAGCTTGTATTCCTGTTTGCCAGCTTGTTCGCTTTTAATTTTGTCGTACTCGGTTTGCACATTGGCATCAGTAATAGGGTGCTTCGCAAGGTAGTCGGCCATCAGGGCGCGTACCAGTATGCTCTCGCGCGAGAGTTCGATTTCTTGTTTTACGTCTGCTTGCTTATCGACCCCTGCTTTTTCGGCAGCCTGGATGGCTACGGCGCGGTTGATCATTTCCTGCTTGACCTGAGCGCGCAATTCTGGTGTGTCCTGCTGACCTTGCTTAACCATCAGGGCAACGAACTGATCCAGACTGCTTTGGGTGATGGCCTGGCCATTGACGGTAGCTATGCTCTGCGCAAAAGCAGGGACTGCAATAACGCATGCTGCGGCTAATACGGCGATTCGTTTCATGTAATTCCTTTATTTAACTGTGCTGGCGACAATTGCCAGCGCATGAATGGGGTAGGGGATTAAATCGTGCAAGCGATCATACACGAGCCTGTGGCGGGCCAGCGGTGCCAGGCCGTTAAATTGTGAGCTAGAGATAATAATCCGAAAATGGCTAGCACCACCTTTAGCGCCTTCGTGTCCTGCATGCAGGTGAGATTCATCGATAATATCGAGTTGCGCGGGCGACAAGGCGGACAAGCGTTCCCGGATCAGCTCGGTACGGTCTATAGACATTAACTGGGTTCCTTTGGTTCCGCTGTACTGGACAGGACCCTCGTCTGACCGATCTCGTCTTGCATGTAGCGGCTAAGCCAGATGGACTGGGCGATAGCAAAGACGATCAGTAGCGCCATAAGCCCGAACACCTTGAAATTGACCCATTGCGACTCGGTGAATTGACCCGAAAACGCCACATACAGGTTCAAGGCTCCCGATGTGGCGAAGAATCCGGCCCAGCTCAGATTGAGCCTGTCCCAGATGACCTCTGGCATGTGGATTTTTGTACCTAGTACCTTACGCATTAAATTGCGTTTGAAGACCCATTTGCCCACTAGCAGTATGCCGCCAAATAGCCAATATAAAACCGTAGGTTTCCACTTGATGAACGCATCGTTGTGGAAGAACAGGGTGGCGCCGCCGAAGATCACAATAACCGACAGGTTGATCCAATGCGTTGCCTCAATGGTCTTGCCCCTTACCTTAAGCCAGACGAATTGAACTACGGCAGCGATGATAGCCGCTGCCGTGGCCGTATAGATATCGGCAAATTTGAACGCTACAAAAAAAATAATGAGCGGGAACAGGTCGAACAGGAATTTCTTCATGCGGCGGGTTCAAATTTAAGGGAGACAGAGTTGATGCAATAGCGCCGGCCGGTGGGTGGTGGACCATCGGGGAAAACATGCCCAAGATGCGATTCGCAGACATTGCATATAACTTCAGTGCGCACCATGCCTAGGCTGGTATCGACTTCTTCGCGCACATGCGCGGGGTCGATCGCCTCAAAATAGCTAGGCCAGCCGCAGCCAGCGTCGAATTTCGTATCGGATGCGAACAAAGCGGTACCGCAACCGACGCAACGGTAGATACCGGCTTCAGTGGTGTTCCAGTAGCGCCCGGCAAACGGACGCTCGGTGCTTTTCAGCCGCGCCACCTGATATTCTTCGGGGCTAAGTTCCGCGCGCCATTGCGCGTCGGTTTTGTTTACTGTCTTCACGTCAAGTTCCTGCTATATGTATATGGAAGAGGGCGCTATCGGATTGCATTATTCAATAGTGATCTTTTGTTAAGCTGGCACGTGTAAAGCGTGCCGCGAAAGGGTTAAGCTGGCACCCACAAGGGGTGCCACTACAACAAGGCATGCCATGCTTGCCACTGCCATGCCCACCATGGCATCAATGCCTAGCATACCCTATGTTAATAGACTTTTATAAGCTGACATGGTTCCCTGATAGTTCAAGGCTGACAATTTTACCGGGGACGGCTTTTCACGCTATGCGAAGGCCATCTTCAACCCTGTTTTAGCTACCTGGCGCATCTTTGGTGGCTCGACACAGGGAATCCCCTTAAAGACTTTGTATCTGTTTCTATCGATAATCATATGTTTAGTCGTAAAATTGCTGGAAGCTTAAACCATCGATGGGAATATGTCGGCGCTTTAGGCGCATCCGATGTGATACATTAATTTCCTGCATACATTGTTTTTTGTATAATTTTTTTCGACCCAACATTGGCGCCGTGTCTGCACGGTGTTTTATCTGGAGACAACGATGAATATCAGTCAGTCATTTCGGCTTTCGATCCTGGCCGGGGCAGTGGCGCTTGTGCTGCCTTTAGTGGGTTCGGCGCAGATCAAGGTCGGGATTACCGTCGCCAGCACCGGCCCCGCGGCTTCCCTGGGCATTCCCGAACGTAATACCGTGGCGTTGCTGCCGACGGAAGTCGCCGGACAGAAAATCGAATATATTGTGCTCGACGACGGAACGGACACGACTCGCGCCGTCAAGAATATGCGTAAACTCATTACCGATGACAAGGTCGATGTAGTGATTGGTTCGTCCGTGACGCCCAGTTCCCTGGCCATGGTCGATGTGGCGGGCGAAACTAAAACGCCGTTGATAAGCGTCGCGGCGAGCGCCAAAATTGTCGAGCCCCAAGAGGGGGCCCGCAAATGGGTTTTCAAGACGCCGCAAAACGATCAGTTGATGGCTTCTGCCTTGGCCGATGCCATGGTCAAGCAACACGTCAAGACTCTGGGTTTCATTGGCTTTTCGGATGCCTACGGCGAAGGCTGGCTCAATGTGATGAAGGCTGAAGCCCAGGCCAAAGGCATCAAGATGACGGATGCCGAAAAGTTTGGCCGTTCCGATACCAGTGTGACCGGCCAGGTTTTGAAGCTGCTGGCAGGCAAGCCCGATGCGATTCTGATCGCGGGTGCAGGCACCCCATCCGCGTTGCCCCAGCGTGAACTGAAAAGCCGCGGTTACAAGGGCATTATTTATCAGACGCACGGTGCCGCGAACAACGACGTGTTGCGCGTGTGCGGTAAAGACTGCGAAGGCATGATTCTTCCAGCCGGTCCGCTACTGGTGGCCGATCAGTTGCCTGATAGCAATCCAGTCAAGAAAAGCGCACTCGCTTACGAGCACCTTTACAACGCGAAATACGGTGCTGGCACAATGAACACCTTTGGTGGCCATATGTGGGACGCCGGGCATTTAGTCGCTGCCGCGATTCCAGGCGCGCTCAAGACCGGAGCCAAACCAGGCACGCCCGAGTTTCGTGCGGCGTTGCGTGATTCTCTCGAGAAAATCAAGAACTTGGCGGCATCGCAGGGCGTGTTCAATATGAGCCCAACCGATCACGCAGGTTTCGACAAGCGCGCTCGCGTCATAGTAAAAGTGGTTAATGGCAAATGGACCTATCAGCCTGATCTGTAATGTGCCGTAGCACAGGCCAGCCGCGGCGCTGGCCTGATTGCTTTCGGTCCACAAGCGCCGGCCCGCGAGGCCGGTATTTATTGTCATCAATTTGTATGTGCGCGGCACGCGTTATTCCTGGACTCTGATCGATGGTGTTTTCTTAGATGGATTCAACTATAGTACTGATCCTGTTGCAGGACGGCGTGGTGAACGGCGCGATTTATGGATTGCTGGCGTTGGCGCTGGTGCTGGTGTTTGTAGTGACGCGCGTCATTTTCATCCCGCAGGGCGAGTTTGTGGCGTTTGGAGCCCTGACGCTGGCGTTCCTGGTTAACGGCAAGGTGCCTGGCACCGTGAATTTGCTGTTGATCATAGGTATCCTGACATTCGTCGTAGAACTTGTTGTTGCCTGGCGCAGCCACAACTGGTCGAGCGTGCCTAAAACCTTGCTATGGGCGGTGGCGCTGCCGCTGGCCCTGTATTTTATAGCCCCTTTTGTTGCCAGCCCCACCACGCCTCTGTGGGTTAATGTGATTTTTGCCATGGTGCTGGTGGTTCCCTTGGGTCCGATGATCTACCGTCTGGTGTTTCAGCCGGTTGCCGAGGCCAGCGTGCTGGTACTGTTAATCATTGCGGTTGCGGTCCATTTCGCCATGACAGGTCTGGCGCTGGTTTTCTTTGGCCCCGAAGGCTGGCGCACGCCGCCTTTTCTCAGCGGCGATGTGCACCTGGGCGCTGTGACTTGGTCGGCGCAGACTTTTTTTGTGCTGGGCACGTGCGTGGTACTGATTGTGGCTTTATGGCTATTTTTTGGCAAAACCCTATATGGCCGGGCGTTGCGTGCAACAGCTGTGAATCGCCGCGGCGCGCGCCTGGTGGGCATCAGCACCAATATGTCGGGCAGCCTTACCTTCACGCTGGCCGCCGCGATAGGAGCTTTATCGGGCATGCTTATTGCGCCCGTCACCACGATTTACTACGACACCGGATTCATTATCGGGTTGAAGGGTTTTGTGGCGGCCATTTTTGGCGGAATGGTCAGCTATCCGATGGCGGCGGTGGGAGCCTTGTTTGTAGGAATTCTTGAATCATTTTCGTCATTCTGGGCTAGCGCCTACAAAGAGGTTTTTGTGTTTACGCTGATTATTCCCGTGCTGATGTGGCGGTCGTTTAGCACACATCACGTAGATGAAGAGGAATAATGCCATGCTGAATCGGCTCGCGCTGTTCGTGGTTTTGTTGATATTGGCGATTTTGCCGATGTTATCGGGCACCCCTGAATTCTGGATCACTCAACTTAACTATATTGGTCTGGCCAGTTTGGTTGTGTTGGGGTTGGTGCTCTTGACGGGTGTGGGCGGCCTGACCTCGTTTGGCCAGGCGGCATTTGTGGGAATAGGCGCTTACACCACAGCATGGATGTCCACGGCGCTGGGGCTGTCGCCCTGGCTGACGCTTATTGTCGGACTGGTTTTGACCTTCCTGGTGGCCTATGTGCTGGGTGTGATCACCATGCGGCTTTCAGGCCACTATCTTCCTTTGGGCACGATTGCCTGGTGCCTGTCGCTGTATTACCTGTTTGGCAATCTGGAATTTTTAGGGCAGTACGATGGTATAGCGGGCATTGCTCCAATCGATTTCCTGGGCATTTCGCTGGGCAACGGCCGGCATCTTTATTACCTGATATGGGTGATTCTTCTGTTGGCCATGTGGGCCACCCGCAATTTGCTCGACTCACGGCCCGGCCGCGCCATTCGCGCACTTCGAAGCGGCGGTGGGATGGCCGAGTCGTTTGGCATCAATATGGCATCGTATAAGGTGATTATCTTTGTCTATGCCGCGCTGCTGGCCAGTGTGTCGGGATGGCTGTACGCGCATATGCAACGGGCCGTCAGTCCCAGTCCATTTGGCCTGAATTATGGCATCGAGTATTTGTTCATGGCGGTCGTGGGCGGGTCTGGCAGCGTATGGGGTGCCGTGCTGGGATCGGGTCTGATTCTCACGCTTAAAGATCAGATCCAGAACGTATTGCCGCGGCTGCTCAACACCAGCGCCAATTTTGAGCTGATCGTTTTCGGCGTGTTGATGATTCTGGTATTGCAGTATGCCCGTAACGGCGTGTGGCCGGTGCTGGCGTCATGGTGGGGCACCTTGGCGAGGAAGGCACCGATGCGCCGCAGAGCTGCGCCGCCCGCTACGCAACCGCTTGTGCAGCGTGCTCGGCCGGGAAGGGGATCCCTGGTGCTTCAAATTGAAAAGATACGCAAGGTGTTTGGCGGCCTGGTTGCAGTCAATGACATCAGCTTTTCTTTGCGTGCGGGCGAGATCATGGGGCTGATCGGGCCAAACGGCGCGGGTAAAAGCACCACTTTCAACTTGATCACCGGCGTCTTGCCGCTGACGGGTGGCCAAGTCAGTTTTCTGGGCAGCCGGATCGATCAACTACGGTCGCGCGAAATCGCTCGGCTAGGTGTTGGACGGACGTTCCAGCACGTACAGATCTTGCCCACCATGACAGTGCTCGAAAACGTGGCGCTGGGCGCGCATCTACGCAGCCGTATCGGCATTCTGGCATCGGCATTGCATCTCGAGCGTCGTGGCGAAGCGGCACTATTGCACGAAGCGGCCACGCAGTTACAGCGTGTCGGGCTGGGGGATTATCTATACGAACAGGCCGGCAATCTGGCGTTGGGACAGCAGCGTATTCTTGAGATTGCGCGTGCATTGGCGGCCGACCCCGTGCTTTTGCTGCTTGATGAGCCGGCTGCCGGGTTACGCTATAAGGAGAAGCAAGAACTGGCCAAGGTGCTGGATCAGTTGCGCAGCGAGGGCATGAGTATTTTGCTGGTGGAGCACGATATGGATTTTGTCATGAACTTGACCGATCACCTGGTGGTCATGGATTTTGGGACCAAGCTGGCGGAAGGTCTGCCGGCCGAGGTGCAGCAGAATTCCGCTGTGCTCGAAGCTTACCTGGGCGGCATCGATGACGATCCGGATCATGATCCGGTGGGCGCGTCCCTGGCCGGAGCGTCAGTATGAGCCCGCCTGAAGATATGGTGTTACAGGTTGCAGATCTGTCGGCCAAATACGGCAAAGTCACGGCTCTTGCGGGTGCACGTATTCGTGTGGCGCGGGGCAGCATCGTGACGGTCATTGGTGGTAATGGCGCGGGGAAATCGACCTTGCTCAATTCAATTATGGGCTCGCTGCCGTTAACAGGGCATTGCACGGGTTCGATTCAATACCTGGGATCCGAGGTGAGCTCCTGGCAGGTGGAGCGGCGTGTGGGAGGCGGTATGTCGCTGGTGCCCGAGCGGCGCGAGCTATTTGGCAGTATGTCGGTGGAAGATAATTTGCTCTTGGGCGGGTTCAGGCTTTATCGTGCAGGCGTATCTGGCTGGAGGCAGAAGATCGACGAGGTCTATGATTTGTTCCCGCGCCTGCGCGAGCGCAGGATGCAAGAAGCGGGCACTTTGTCGGGAGGCGAACGGCAAATGCTGGCAGTAGGGCGCGCGCTGATGGCTCAGCCGCAGTTGCTGATGCTCGACGAGCCCAGCCTGGGGCTGGCGCCGCGTATAGTGCGGGAGATCTTCCAGATTATTTCACGCTTGCGGCGCATCGGCGTCTCTATCTTGCTGGTTGAACAAAACGCCCGCGCCGCCTTGCAGGTGGCCGATTATGGTTATGTTCTGGAGACCGGCGATGTGGTGCTTGAAGGTCCTTCTGCCGCGCTGATCGGCAACCCCCGCGTGATTGAAAGCTACCTGGGGCTGGGTCGCACCGATAAGAAACCGGCGGGTGCCTAGCAGGCACGTTTTGTAGCGACAGCCCTTGGGGCTGCCAAGCAACCCAACAGCCTCATTTTTGTCGAATTCCCTAACGGTGCTGCGCTGCAGACCGTAACGTCGCGCTGCAGGTCGAAACGCTGCGCTGGCGGCTTGATTAGGGCCGGCTCTGTCTTGTTCAGAATGTGCGGCAGCACCCCACAAGAAGCGCCGCTACAACGTCGCGTTGGCCTTTTTGGGCCGAAAGCGGTAGAGGATTTCGCCGATGATGCCGCGGCGGAAGGCCATGACGCAGACGATAAAAATCAGGCCAATGACGATGGTGACCGACTCGCCCAGTACGCGGAACCCAGGCATGCCAGTGGCCTGCGCCAGGAAGCGGCCTAGTTCGCCCACTTTGTTTTCAAGTAGCACCACAATGAACGCACCCACAACCGGGCCGGTAAGCGTGCCCAGGCCGCCTATCAGGGTCATTAGGATGACCAGGCCAGACATTTGCCAGGTGGCGTCTGAGAGCGTGGCCGAGACGAACACCAGAGATTTTGTGGCACCTGCCAGACCGGCAAGCGTAGCGGACAGAACAAAGGCCAGCAACTTGAAATTATCAACGTTGTAGCCCAGCGAGATGGCGCGGGGCTCGTTTTCACGTATGGCTTTCAGAACCTGACCAAATGGTGAGTTGACGGTGCGCCAGATTAAGGCATAACCCAGGACGAAAATCGCCAGGACGACATAGTACAGATTGAGATCGTTGCTTAGGTCGAGCCCGAACAGATGGCCTCGGGGTATGCCTTGAAGGCCGTCTTCGCCGCCGGTGAAGTGCGCCTGTAAAAAGAAAAAGAAAACCATTTGTGCCATGGCTAGCGTAATCATGGCGAAGTAGATGCCGCTACGGCGAATAGCCAGTACGCCCATGATCAGGCCCATGATGGCTGCTACGGCCGTACCGAATAGCAAACCGCCTGCGGTAGGCCAGCCCCATGTGGCCAGAGACAGGCCGGTGGCGTAGGCTGCTCCACCCAGGAACGCGGCATGGCCAAATGACAGCAGGCCGGTATAGCCTATAAGAAGGTTGAATGCGCAGGCGAACAAGGCGTAGCACATAACGTTCATGACAAAGATGGGGTACGCCCCCATCGCTGGCAGCAGTGCAATGATAATGACTGCCAGTGCGTAGCCGATGTATTGACGCTTCATTTTTCTTTCCCGAATAAGCCGGCTGGGCGCACCAACAAAACGATGATCATAATAATAAATACCACTGTGTTCGAGGCCTCTGGCCATAACACTTTGGTGAACCCTTCTATGACACCCAGTCCAAGGCCGGTAACGATCGAGCCCAGTATGGACCCCATGCCACCGATGACCACGACCGCAAACACGACGATGATGAGGTTCGAGCCCATAAGCGGCGACACTTGCAGGATGGGTGCAGCTAGCACTCCTGCAAAGCCCGCCAGGCCCACGCCAAACCCAAAAGTGAGCGTGATCATTAGCGGAACGTTCACCCCAAAGGCTTCCACGAGTTTTGGATTCTCGGTTCCGGCTCGTAATAAAGCGCCAAGGCTGGTTTTTTCGATTATGAACCAGGTGGCAAGGCAGACAATGATGGAGGCTACGACGACCCAGCCGCGATAGATGGGCAGGTACATAAAACCAAGGTTGACGGCGCCTCCCAAAAGCGCGGGTGTGGAGTAGGGTTGCCCGGACACGCCATATAGGCTGCGAAACAGGCCTTCAATGAGCAAGACCAGCCCGAAGGTGAGCAAGAGGCCGTACAACGGGTCGAGCTTGTACAAATGTTTGAGTAGCAAGCGTTCGACGATAATACCGAAAATTCCGACCACAATGGGCGACAAGATCAGCATGACCCAGTAGTTGAGTCCGAAATATTGCAGGCCCATCCATGCAACGAAGGCGCCCAGCATATAGAAGGCGCCGTGTGCGAAATTGATGACGTTGAGCAGACCGAATATTACTGCGAGACCTAAAGAAAGCACTGCATAGAATGAGCCGTTCACCAAGCCCAGCAATAGCTGACCCATTAGTGCTTGAATAGGCATTCCGAAAATTTCAGTCATATTTGTTGAAAATCCATGACAAAATGTAGTGTGCTTCAGGTAATAAAAGACCTGCAGCCCGCCAGGCAGGTCGCAGATCTTTTATTACCTGAGTTTTATTTTTTGACTAATTTGCAGGTCGAATCAGCTAACGAAGTATAGACCTCGTTGCCGGGCAAGGTTTTAACCAGCTTAACGTAATCCCAAGGCGCCTTGGATTCGGCCGGTGTTTTGACCTGCATTAAATACATGTCATGGATCATGCGGCCGTCTTCGCGAACATACCCGTTCGTCGCAAAAAAGTCGTTGATTTTGTTGGATTTGACCCACTTCATGATGGTGTCTGCGTCATCGGTACCGGTTGCCTTGACGGCTTTCAGGTAGAAGGCCACGCTTGAGTAGTCGCCTGCCTGCAGGTACGAAGGCATGCGTTTATGTTGGTCAAAGAAACGCTTGGCCCATTTGCGTGACGCATCGTCTTTGTTCCAGTACCAGGCGCTGGTCAGATACAGGCCCTGAGTCGCTTCCAGGCCTAGGGCATGGATATCATTGATAAACACCAGCAAACCAGCAAGCTTCATGGTTTTGGTAATACCAAATTCTTTGGCGGCCTTGACCGAATTAATGAAGTCGCCCCCGGCATTGGCTAGAGCGAGAACTTTTGCTTTGGATGCTTGCGCCTGAAGCAGGAACGAGGAGAAGTCGGTGGCGCCAAGTGGCACGTTAACGCTACCCACGACCTTGCCGCCAGCGGCTTCGACGACTTTGGTGGCGTCACGCTGAAGCGAATGACCAAATGCGTAGTCGGCCGTCAGGAAGTACCAAGTGTTGCCGCCCTGCTTCACCATGGGGGTGGCTGTTCCGCGCGCCAGCGCGACGGTGTCGTAGGCGTAATGAACGGTGTAAGGGGTGCACTGCGAATTGGTCAGGTTGGACGAGCCGGGTCCGATGGCAAAGAACGGTTTGTGTTTTTCGGCCGCCACGGCAGCCATGGCCAGATTCACGCCCGAGTTGGTGCCGCCCACCAGCATGTCGAGATGCTGTTCATCGAACCATTGGCGTGCACGGGCCGAACCCACGTCGGCCTTGTTCTGGTGATCGGCGACCAGCAGTTCAATTTTTTTACCGTCGATCTTACCGCCCGCATCGGCGATGGCCATGCGAATGGCGTCGGCGCCGGCCTTGCCGTCGATGTCGGAATAGACGCCTGACATGTCGGTAATAAAGCCGATACGGATGACGTTATCGGAAATCCCCGCAGCGTGACTTAGCCCGGTAAAGCTTAGCCCGGCTACGGCGAGGGCTGCGGATAGTGTGCGCAGTTTCATTAATGGCTCTCCTTGTGTGGTTTACCGGGTGCTCCGGCAGAAATAGGTGTTTAAACGCCGAGCAGCGTATTAAGCACTTCTTGCTTGGCTGGTAATTCAGCCGCGCTAAATTGTTCCACGATCTGGCCGTGCTCCATAACGTAAAAGCGGTCGGCAAGCGGTGCCGCAAAGCGGAAATTTTGTTCGACCATAATAATGGTATAGCCCTTGGCCTTGAGCGTTGTGATCATGTGTGCGAGTGCCTGTACGATAACAGGCGCCAGGCCTTCGGAAATTTCGTCGAGCAGCAGCATGCTGGCGCCAGTGCGCAGAATGCGGGCAACGGCCAGCATTTGCTGTTCGCCACCTGAAAGCCGTGTACCGGGCGATTGCTTGCGCTCTTGCAAGTTGGGAAACATTTCGTAGATCTCGGCCAGCGACATCCCACCGCCCAGCGCATCTCCGACTGTGGGGGGCAGCAGCAGATTTTCCTCGCACGAAAGACCGGCAAATATGCCGCGCTCTTCGGGGCAATAGCCGATACCGAGATGGGCAATTTTGTACGTGGGCAGGTGAATGGATTCGGTGCCGTGGATGCGGACGGAGCCTTGGCGCGAACCGGTCAGGCCGAGCATGGCGCGCAGCGTGGTCGTACGTCCGGACCCGTTGCGGCCCAGCAGGGTGACGACTTCGCCTTGGCCTACAGTAAAATTTACGCCATGCAGAACATGGGATTCGCCATACCACGCCTGCAGATCGGAAACTTCGAGTGCGTGGGTACTCATGCCTGGGCTCCTTCGAGCTCGCCTGTGGTCGTGCCCATATAGGCTTGCATGACGGCGGCATCGTGTGAGACTTCTTGATAGCTTCCTTCGGCCAGCACTGCGCCACGCGCCAGAACGGTAATTTTGTCAGCAATGGAAGCGACGACATTCATATTGTGTTCGACCATAAGAATAGTGCGCCCGACACTGACCTTCTTGATGAGTTGTGTGACGCGGTCAACATCTTCGTGGCCCATACCTTGCGTGGGTTCGTCGAGCAGCATCAGTTCGGGTTCCATGGCTAGCGTGGTGGCAATTTCGAGCGCGCGTTTGCGGCCGTATGGAAGGTTGACGGTCAGCTCGTTGGCGTATTGGGCCAGGTCGACCTGATCGAGTAGCGCCATGGCCTGATCGTTCAGGCGATCGAGGCTACGGTCGCTGCGCCAGAAGTGAAACGACAGGCCAGTTGATCGCTGCAAGCCGATGCGCACGTTCTCGAGCAAAGTAAGTTGCGGGAATACCGCGGAAATCTGGAACGAACGAATGATGCCGCGGCGCGCGATCTGTGCAGGATGCTCGTGCGTGATTTCGACATCGGAGAAAATGATTTTGCCCGATGTGGGGGTAAGAAATTTGGTTAGCAGGTTGAAACACGTAGTTTTGCCTGCGCCATTGGGGCCAATAAGCGCGTGGATATGACCGCGCTTTACTTGCAGATTAACGTCGCTTACCGCGACAAAGCCCCGAAATTCTTTAACCAGATTTTTGGTTTCTAGAATGTATTCGCTCATACCCGCCAGTTTTGTTGAAAGCTGTTTTTAGATAGCTGCAAGTATGCAGCGGCCTTAGGCAAAACACCATGCGGGTTTTACATAGGATTATGGAAAACCCCTAAGCAGGAGTTTTGTTTTTGTAGTCGCACAGGTCGGCAATGCCGCATTGCGGGCACCTTGGCTTGCGGGCTATGCAAATGTACCGGCCGTGCAAAATCAGCCAGTGATGGGCGTTCGCAAGATAGGCTGGCGGCACCACCCGTTGCAGCTTGAGTTCAACCTCGAGCACATTTTTGCCTGGTGCCAAGCCAGTGCGGTTGGCGACCCGGAAAATATGGGTATCGACGGCAATCGTAGGCTCGCCGAAAGCCGTGTTGAGTACGACATTGGCGGTCTTGCGTCCTACCCCGGGCAGGGCTTGGAGCGCGGCACGATCATGGGGTACTTTACCGTCGTGTTGTTCCAGCAGGATTTGACAGGTTTTGATGACGTTGCTGGCCTTGGTGCGATAGAGGCCTATTGTTTTGATCTGCTCGCTTAACCCCTCTTGTCCGAGTGCAAGCAAGCTGGCAGGTGTGCCATGATCAGGGAAAAATCGTTGTGTGGCTAAATTGACTGATTTGTCAGTGGCCTGCGCCGAGAGCATGACCGCAATCAGAAGTTGAAACGTGGTGTCATAGCGCAGCTCGGTGGTGGGTTCTGGGTTGGCCGCCTGCAGCCGCGCGAAAATTTCGGCGCGTTTGGTGGCGTTCATGAAGCGACCTTGTTGCGGCGAGCCCGTGCACGGGCCAGTACGTCGGCGATGAGTCGTTGTTTGGCGGGGGCGTCGTTTTCCGCGGCCTTTGCCAGTTTGGCCTTATTGGCGAGATTTCTGGCTGCCAGCGCCGAGTTTTCATGGTGCAGGGCAGTCAGGCGAGACTGGCGCCGCTGGTAGTGAGTGCGGGCTGAGCCTGCCAGCGCTGGCGTCCAGTCGTGGTCGGCGGCGACCATGGTGATGCAGTCCACAGGGCAAGGCGCTACGCACAGGTCGCAGCCCGTGCACAGGTCGGCGATGACGGTATGCATCTGTTTATTGGCGCCTACGATGGCATCGACCGGGCAGGCCTGGATACACAGTGTGCAGCCTATGCAGTGGGCTTCGTCGATGATCGCCACTTGAAGTGGTTGATGCGCGCCGCAATCGGGATCTAGCGGGGTGATGGGCCGGTCGAGCAACTCAGCTAGCGCCGCGATGCCCTGGGCGCCGCCCGGCGGACAACGATTAATGGCTTCGTGGCCCTGCGCCATCGCCTCGGCGTAAGGGCGGCAGGCATCGTAGCCGCACTTGGTGCATTGGGTTTGCGGCAGAAGGGCGTCGATAAGGTCAGTGAGTGGCAAGGCAGACATAAAATGAAATCAGGAGCCGCGAAAGGCTCCTGATTAGTTGCGACCCTTTCGCGAGCGATTACACCGATTGGCGTATGAACGCTGCTATTTTAGGACATATCGTTTCGCGCCAACGGCTTCCCGAGAAAATGCCGTAGTGGCCACAGCCCAGTGCCGTGTAGTGTTGTTTGCGATCACGGCTGATACCGCGGCACAGAGTTTGCGCGGCGCGGGTCTGCCCCTGGCCCGAGATATCGTCAAGCTCGCCTTCAATCGTCAGCAAGGCCACAGTGCTGATGTCGGCTGGGTTGACTCGCTGGCCATCGATTTCCCACGTACCCGATGGCAATTGATGTTCCTGGAAAACGGTTTTGATGGTATCGAGGTAAAACTCGGCGGGCATGTCCATGACGGCGTTGTATTCGTCGTAAAAGCGGCGGTGCGCTTCGGCGTCGCTGTCGTCGCCTTTGACCAGATGCTGGTAGAACTCGTAGTGCGAGCGCAGATGCCGATCGGGGTTCATGGCCATGAACCCGGCATGTTGCAAGAACCCTGGATAGACCAGCCGTCCGGAACCCGGAAAGCGAGTAGGCACATGCTGAATTAAATTGTCTTCGAACCACGAATAGGGGTGGGTGGTGGCCAGGCGGTTGACCTGTGTGGGCGACTGGCGCGGGTCGATGGGGCCTCCCATCATGACCATGCTGCGCGGCAGACAAGGATCTTTGTTGGTGGCCATAAGCGAAATGGCAGCCAAAACAGGTACCGTAGGCTGGCAAACCGAAATGACGTGAACGTCTGGGCCCAGGAAACGAATGAATTCTTGCACATACTTGACGTAGTCGTTCAGGTGGAAAGGGCCCGCCGTTGTTGGCACCATTCGGGCGTCGATCCAATCGGTTATGTACACATTGTGCTCGGGTAACAGCGCGCGCACAGTATCACGCAGCAGCGTGGAATGGTGCCCTGAAAGCGGCGCTACCAATAGCACTGTCGGGTCTGGCCGGGTTTTGGCGGGGAGCTGGCGCTTGAAGTGCAGCAACTGGCAAAAGGGCTTGTCCATCACCGCGTGAATGCTGGTGGGTACGGCTCGGTTCGCAATTTGCGTTGAGTCGATGTCCCATTGCGGCTTTTCGTAATCTTTGCCCAAACGGTGAACGAACTCGTAGCTCGCAGCGAGTTGCCGCGACAGCGGCATATACGCAAATGGGCTGTATGGGTGAGAGAACAGTTGCGAGCCGGAATTGGTAAAGGCGGCAAGTGGGGTCAGAAAGGACCGTTGAAGCTCGTGTAACTGGTACAACATGGACATGAGTAAAGCCCCTCTCGCGAATTTTGCTTTTAGTCTGAGGCCAGCCTGAATCGACATGAGTCTGGCTGATCTGCAGCAGTTGGCCACCTTAAGTAAACAAGGTTACAAAAGCCGTATAGTTATTAGCTAATCACAAAATTCAAAGGATTACCAGAAGTTTCCGGGTATCGAAATCCCTTAAAGAGCCGCGCAGTAATGGGCGAGGAGTGGCTTATGTGTTGCGGCGTTGCAACAGAAATGCCTGGCCGCCGATTTGTACGCCGAATTCAGCGCTCGAGATACTTCAGCTTGCCTTCGACGCCATTCCATTGGTCGGCGTCTTCAGGAGGCTTTTTGGATCGGTTGATAGTGGGTAGGCCGGGCGACAAGTCGGCATTCATTTGAATGAACGCCAGCTGATCCTGAGGTACGTCTTCTTCGGCAAATATAGCATTGGCCGGGCATTCCGGGACGCAGACGGCGCAGTCTATGCATTCGTCGGGGTCTATCATTAAATAGTTGGGACCCTCGCGAAAGCAGTCTACCGGACATACGTCGACGCAGTCGGTAAATTTGCATTTAATACAGTTTTCGGTGACAACATGGGTCATTCGGGACTCTCGCTTCGATCTTTGCAATGGTGCTACAGAACGATTTTACCTAATTAGCCATGCACCGCGCGGATTGACCAGTCGGGTCGGCTGGTCTTTGGCCCGGGCGATGTTGTGATGGGTGGCGGCAGCGGGTGGGTTCTGGTGGGTGATCCCTGGCCTTGTAACAGCACACAGCCATGTAGAGGCACCTCTTGTGGGTGCCATAAAACGTTCACCCCACCTAACCACCCACACGGCCGAGGTCAACATAAGGCCGGGGTGTGCTATGGTAGCTAAAACCATTTTTGCATCGCGATGATAATCACCTCGTTACTCGATACTGATCTCTACAAGTTCTCCATGATGCAAGTGGTGTTGCATCATTTCCCGGCCGCGCAGGTTGAGTATCGGTATAAATGTCGCAATCCGGGCATTAATGTGGCCATTTATCTGGATGAAATCCGCGCTGAAATACATGGCTTATGCCAGCTTCGCTTTACCGACGAAGAACAAAAATACCTGCGAGGGTTGCGCTTTATCAAAAGCGATTTTGTAGATTTTCTGGGGTTATTCCACTTGCCTGAAAAGTGCATTGTGGTCTCCGAGAGTGCCATACCCGGCGAAATCGAAATTTGCGTTAAAGGGCCGTGGCTGCATACGATATTGTTTGAGATCCCCGTTCTGGCGATTGTCAATGAGGTGTATTTTCGCAACGAGTGTCGGCAGCCAGACTGGGTTGAGGGGCGTAAACGCCTGCAATCCAAGATGCACCTGGTGACCGATGATCCGGCGATGGCCGAGTTTCGGGTGGCCGAGTATGGCACTCGCCGCCGTTTCTCAAAGAAGTGGCACGAAGAAGTCATGACCACCATGAGACAACAGATGGGCCCGAATTTCGCCGGCACCAGCAATGTCTGGCTGGCCATGCTCCATGGTGTGACGCCTCTAGGTACGATGGGCCATGAGTACCTGCAGGCTTGCCAGGCGCTGGGACCTAGGCTGCGCGATTCACAGGTTTTTGCGCTGGAAGTATGGGCTAAAGAATATCGCGGCGACCTAGGTATTGCGTTGTCGGATGTCTATGGCATGGACGCGTTTTTACGCGATTTCGATATGTATTTCTGCAAGCTCTTCGATGGCGCGCGCCACGATTCCGGTGACCCCTTCGTATGGGGTGAACGGCTGCTGGCCCACTACGCGGCCAATCGGGCCGATCCGCGCACCAAAACGCTGGTCTTTTCCGATAGTTTGACCATTCCGCGTGCGATTGAGCTGGCGCGCCGCTTTGCTGGCCGTTGCAAGGTGTCATTTGGGATAGGCACCAACCTGACCAATGATCTGGGGCACGAGCCTTTGCAAATTGTCATGAAGATGGTTCGTTGTAATGACCAGCCTGTGGCCAAGGTATCGGATGCGCCGGAAAAAACCATGTGCGACGACGCGGCTTATTTGGCTTATTTGCGGCAAGTGTTTAAACTGCCCCCCGCCTGATTTAATTCCTTAACCTATACGGAGTGCACAATGAGCGATATCAAACGCGTAAACGTCGGCAAACGCATGTCGGACATGACCATTTTCAATGGAATTGCCTATCTGGCCGGGCAAGTGGCCGATGACTCTGCTTTAGATATGCAAGGCCAAACCCGTCAGGTTCTAGAGACCATCGATCGTTTGCTGGCCGAAGCGGGCACCGACAAGACACGTATTTTGCGCGCGCAGATTTTCGTGGCCAATATTGCCGAGTTTGCCAATATGAACAAGGCTTGGGACGCCTGGGTGCCGGCCGGGCATACCCCCGCGCGTGCGACGGTTGAGGCGCGCCTGGCCGGCCCCGATTACAAAGTTGAAATTGTGGTGACGGCGGCGCTGTAGTTGACCGGATCGCTGGTGTTCGCTGCGGACGACGAGCGATCTTTCTGATTTTTATCGATGTGCGCAGTGGCCGCTATGTCTACGAACGCTTCTTTTGCTGACGATACGCCGCCGTTTGACGCGGGCTGGCGCGAGCAGGTCTGCGCCGATCTCGACGAATCCGGGCGGGCACTGATCGAGCGCACCGTGGCTTGGGTTCGCACGCCCCTCAAGGGGCTGCAGGCCAGCACAGGTGAGCCTCTGGCCGAGCACAGCGCGGCGGTGGTGCGCTTGCTATCTGATATGGGCACAGACGTGGTGACTCGCGCCAGCGCGCTGCTGACCGTTTTGCCGGTGGATTCATCAACGTCGGCGGCCGGCGCCCGGCAAGATCCTATGCTTAAGGCTTTTGGCGCCGAGGTTGTCTCATTGGTTCAGGGTACACGTGCGCTGTTGCGCCTGAGTCATTTTGCTGGCCAGTCCAGTGATGCCTCGGCAGCGGGCGGTGACCAGAAAGAAATGCAGCGCAAGATGTTGCTGGCTATGGCCGCCGACCTGCGCATTGTATTGATGCGCCTGGCCTCGCGTTTGCAGTCTCTGCGCTGGCATGCCAGTTCAAAAACACCGTGCCCGCTGGCGTTTGCACGTGAAACGATGGAGCTTTATACGCCGCTGGCCAATCGTCTGGGTATATGGCAACTTAAATGGGAAATGGAAGATCTGGCATTTCGCTTCCTGGAGCCTGATACCTATAGGGCGATAGCCCGTCAGCTTGAGGAAAAACGGGTACAGCGGGAAGCCTTTATTGCCGATGCGGTGACCCAATTGCAGGTTGCGCTGAAAGACTCGCATATTGCTGCGCAGGTGTCGGGGCGGCCCAAGCATATTTATAGTATCTGGAACAAGATGCAAAGTAAGCATCTGGCGTTTAACCGTCTGTTTGATTTGCGTGCCCTGCGGGTCATTGTTGAAGATGAACGCAGCTGCTATGCGGTTCTGGCGATCGTCCATGCGCTGTGGGCGCCTGTGTCGGACGAATTCGACGACTATATCTCGCGTCCCAAGGCCAACGGCTACCGTTCGCTGCATACGGTCGTGGCCGATGCAGAGAGCAAACCTTTTGAAATCCAGATCCGTACCCGCGAAATGCACCAGTTCGCCGAATATGGAATGGCGGCCCACTGGCGTTATAAAGAGGCGGGAGTTCGTGGCGGCGAGCAGATGGCCGCCAGCGGCTACGATAAAAAGCTCGCTTGGATGCGTCAATTGTTGGCCTGGGACAAGACGGGCACTCCGGCGCCCGAGCCTACGGCCGGCGATGCATCGGCGGATCGCATCTATGTCATGACGCCGCAGGCGCGAGTCATTGAGTTGCCCGCGGGCGCAACGCCGGTCGATTTTGCTTATTACCTGCATACCGATCTGGGGCATCGCTGCCGTGGAGCGCGGGTAGATGGACAAATGGTGCCTCTGTTGACGCAGCTATCCACCGGACAAACCGTGGAAATCATTGCGGCCAAGGCAGGGGGGCCTTCGCGCGATTGGCTCAATCCTCAGCTGGGGTTCCTGGCCAGCCCGCGTTCGCGCGCCAAGGTGCGTGCCTGGTTCAATGCGGTCGAGTTGCAGCAGCGTATCGCGGCGGGTCAGGCCTTAGTTGAAAAAGAATTGCAGCGCTTGGGTAAAACGGCTATTAATTTGGAGCATCTGGCGCAACAGCTGGATTTTGCGCGCGCTGATGATCTGTACATCGCCGTGGCCAAGGAAGAGTTCAGCCTGCGTCAGATCGACTATGTGCTTAGGGCCCCAGCGGCTGAGTCTGTGGTGCCTGTTACGCACGTGGCCTCGCCCAGCGGCGCAGCGAGTGCGGTGAAAACCGGCAAGAGCGGAGTTCTGGTGGTGGGTGTCGATTCTCTGATGACCCAGCTGGCGCGCTGTTGCCGCCCCGCGCCTCCTGATCGGATCGCGGGGTTCGTGACGCGTGGGCGAGGCGTCTCCATACATCGACACGATTGTCCGTCTTACATGGCATTGACTGTCAGTCAGCCCGAGCGCGTGATCGAAGTAGATTGGGGCGATACGGGCGATACGGTGTATCCCGTCGATATCAGCATACGAGCGCAAGAGTCTCCGGGCCTGCTGCATGATCTGTCTGAGGTTTTCGCCCGTCTGCGTTTAAGTGTGGTGGGCATCAACACGCAAAGCCGCCGCTCGCTTGCTCATATGATTTTCACCGTCGAGGTAAAAAGCGGCGAACAAATTGTCCGCGCATTGGCCGCCTTAAACGAGATCGCGGGTGTAACGGCGAGCCGCCATTGAGGCTCACAAGATGGTCGGCTGGGACAGACGGTGTTGCACTGTTAAAATGCTAGATTGAATTTAAAACTTGTGGCCGGCTGGCGCCGGAACATGCTGTTGTAATTTCGTTTCTGACGGAATAACCTGAGAGCGCTCCTTTGAAACCATATACCTTGCCCGATAGCCATGGACACTTTGGCCGTTACGGCGGTTCTTTTGTCGCCGAAACCCTGGTGCATGCCCTTGATGAGTTGCGCGAGGCGTATGACAAGTATCGGGTCGACCCCGACTTTCAGAACGAGTTTGCTTACGAGATGAAGCATTTTGTGGGACGGCCCAGCCCGGTCTATCATGCGCGGCGCTGGTCCGAAAGGCTGGGCGGGGCGCAAATCTGGTTCAAGCGCGAAGACTTGAATCACACCGGTGCACATAAGATCAATAATTGCATAGGGCAAATTCTGCTTGCGCGACGCATGGGTAAGCCGCGCATTATCGCCGAGACCGGCGCAGGCCAGCACGGTGTGGCGACCGCCACTGTTGCGGCGCGCTATGGCCTTGAGTGCGTGGTCTACATGGGTAGCGAAGATGTGCGCCGTCAAGCTTCCAATATGTATCGCATGAAGCTGCTTGGAGCGACGGTAGTGCCAGTCGAGTCTGGCTCGCGCACGCTTAAGGATGCGCTCAATGAAGCGATGCGCGATTGGGTCACTAATGTTGAAAACACGTTTTATATTATCGGCACGGTGGCAGGGCCCCATCCTTATCCCATGATGGTGCGCGATTTCCAGTCGATCATAGGCACCGAGTGCCTGGAGCAAATGCCGGTCGATGCCGGCCGGCAGCCCGATTATGTGGTGGCCTCGGTGGGTGGCGGTTCTAACGCCATGGGCATTTTTTATCCGTACATCGAACACCAGGACGTACAGCTGATCGGTGTCGAAGCCGCCGGCGAGGGCCTGGAGACGGGCCGTCATGCCGCATCGCTTAATGCGGGTGCCGTGGGAGTGCTCCATGGCAACCGGACCTACGTCATGCAAGACGAGAACGGCCAGATTCAGGAGACTCATTCTATTTCGGCCGGGTTAGATTACCCGGGCGTGGGGCCCGAACATGCCTGGCTGAAAGACAGCGGCCGTGCCCAGTATGTCAGCGTGACCGACGATGAGGCGCTGGCGGCCTTTCACGATTGTTGCCGCACGGAAGGCATCATGCCGGCGCTGGAGTCGGCACACGCCATTGCTTACGCGGTGCGCATGGCGCCCGGATTGGCCAAAGACAAGATCATTTTGCTTAATTTGTCGGGCCGTGGTGACAAAGACATGCATACGGTCGCCGAATTTAGCGGTATAAGCCTGTAAGAAGGAAGGACGTTACACCATGAATTCCCCGATTGATCGACTCCAAGCCGCGTTTGCCAGAAGGGCCGGGCGAGCAGCTTTGATCCCGTACATTACTGCTGGCGACCCGTCGATAGCGGCTACGCCGCGCCTGATGCATGCGCTGGTAGAGGCCGGGGCTGATGTGGTCGAGCTGGGTGTGCCCTTTTCCGATCCCATGGCCGACGGTCCAGTGATTCAGCGTGCCGGCGATCGCGCGATTGCGCGCGGCGTCGGCTTGCGCCAAGTGCTTCAAATGGTGACTGAGTTTCGCCGTGGCGATACACACACGCCCGTTGTGTTGATGGGCTATGCGAACCCTATAGAGCGCATGGGGCAGATGGAGTTTGTCGCGGCGGCGCGGCAAGCTGGCGTCGATGGTGTCCTGGTCGTGGACTATCCACCCGAAGAGATTGGCGAGTTTGCGGCTGCACTGGGTGTGGCGGGCATTGCACCAATTTTTCTGCTGGCCCCTACATCGAGCGAGGAGCGCATCAAGAGCGTGGCCCGCGTAGCGCGTGGTTATGTATATTATGTGTCGTTAAAGGGCGTAACCGGCGCTGGAAATCTCGATTGCGACGATGTGGCGCGTCATATAGCCGAAATTCGCCGTCATGTGTCGTTACCTGTTGGCGTGGGTTTTGGTATACGCGATGCGCAAAGTGCGCAGCGCCTGGCCAGTGTGGCAGATGCCGTTGTTATAGGCAGTAAGCTGATTGAAACCATCGAGGCCGCTGTTGCGGCCGCGACGCCCGCCCATCAGTCGGCGCAAAGCACCTTGGCGGCCAACGAATACAGCGATGCGGCGGCCATAACGGCGGCGAAGACCTGGCTTGCCGGCATACGCCATGCGCTCGACCAGGTGCAACGATAGGCCCTCAGGACATAAGAACAACAGCTTCGATTAAAAGACGAACCTTATCAAAGGACTATATCAATGAGCTGGCTCGAAAAAATTCTTCCTCCGCGCATCAACCGCAGCACGGATACGAGTGCACGCCGCGTTCCCGAAGGCTTGTGGGTCAAGTGTCCCTCCTGTGAATCTGTGCTGTATAACGAAGATTTGGCCGCCTCGCTGCATGTGTGCCCCAATTGCAGCCATCATATGCGTATTGGTTCCAGGGCGCGCATTGCCGCTTTGCTCGATTCCGAAGGCCGGGTGGAAATTGGGGGCAATATTTATCCGGTCGACCCGCTCAAATTCAAAGATACTCGCAAATATACCGAACGCGTGGCCGAAGCGACCAAGCACACCGAAGAATCCGAAGCGATGGTTGTCATGAGCGGCAGCATTCTGGCCGTGCCAGTGGTGCTGGCCTGTTTCGAGTTCGATTTCATGGGCGGATCGATGGGGTCGGTCGTAGGCGAACGGTTTGCCCGCGGGGCTCAGGAAGCCATCAAGAATCGGACCCCGTTTATTTGCGTAGCGGCCTCGGGCGGAGCCCGCATGCAGGAAAGTTTGTTTTCATTATTGCAAATGGCTAAGACCAATGCCATGCTGACTCGATTGGCAACGGCTGGTTTGCCCTTTATCAGTATTCTGACCGACCCCACGATGGGTGGTGTGTCGGCCAGCTTTGCGTTTATGGGCGACGTGATCATCGCCGAACCCAAGGCACTGATTGGTTTTGCCGGGCCTCGCGTGATCGAGCAGACCGTGCGCGAGAAGCTGCCCGAGGGCTTTCAGCACTCCGAATTTCTGCTTGAAAAGGGTGCGATCGATATGGTGATCGATCGGCGCCAGATGCGTGTTGAGCTGGCGCATTTGCTGGCGCTTTTAACCCGGCAACCCGCAGATGTTGTCGCCACGCCGAATTAGCTGGCTCATCGGTTGGCGGGCACGTATTTGTTAGTGGCGCTCCCTGTGGGTGACATCCATCGGCCGTCCATTTGAAAGACAGGATTTAAGCCCTTGCGTAAGGCCTTTCCCTACGATTACTCACGCGTGGAATTTGAAGTTCTGCGTCATGTGCCTCATTGGCGTTCCATGCGTTTTGACGCAGTGGTGGCCATCGCTCGCGGCGGCCTGGTTCCCGCCGTTATGGCGGCCGGCGCTTTATCCCTGCCATTGTTTGCCCTGAGTTATGTGCGACCCACGCGCGCTGTTGGCTGGTTTACCATGCTGGCGCCTGGCGCTGGAGCACGCGTGCTGCTGGTTGAGGATGTGGCCGGGCGGGGCGTTACGCTGGTGGATTGTCGCGACTTTTTGCTCAAAGCCGGATACAACGTGGTGGTGTTCACATTGGCCTACGACAGCGAGTCGCGGATTCGGCCCGATTTCGGCCTAGAGATGCCCCAAGGTGCCGGGGCCTGGTTTCCCTGGGAGCGCGAAGCCGTGACGGCCGCCTTTGCAGCGACTGACAATAGGCCCGATCGCCCGGAGTCTGAGTATGCGTCTTGGGCGGTCGATCTCGATGGTGTGCTGGCTCCGGATTTGCCACCAAAGCTTTATGAACCGGGCACGCTTGATATCGCCTTGGCTTTGCGTGACGACCTCGCGCCTTGCGCTGTGATGCCTCCAGTCAATTTGGCGCAGATGGCCGTTATTACGGGCCGGCCCGAACAGGACCGAGAGCGGACTCAAGCCTGGCTTGCTCAGCATGGCTTTCAAGGGCCTTTGCGCATGCGCGATCCGCGGCGCTACGACGCGACGGACACGGCCGAACACAAAGCTCGCTGTCTACTTGAATTCGGCCATACTCATTTCATTGAAAGCGACCCTGGGCAGGCCATAGAAATTGCCCGCCAAGTCCCGGTCGGACGTATATTCTGGTGGGATGGCGCCCAGGCCATATCGTTGTCCGCCCATATAGCCTCGCCCTTGGCTCGGGCTTGATGAAGGCCTGTGCCGACGGCACGCTACCGGTTGGGATCATCGAACGTGTCTATAAAGGCGAAGTCGTCATTGCTGCGACATTTGCCTCGTTCACGATTTGGGGTTTTGTCGCCGTGCTGTATTTCATCCTCATCTTCTCCGTACTATGGCTGATTGATATGCAGGGCGTTGTTTTTATGCTTTCCTGATGGGAAGCTTCCAGTTTGGCCTGATGAAGTGACAGGTGTAGCCGTGAGGAATGCGCTCCAGGTAGTCTTGGTGTTCAGGCTCCGCTTCCCAGAATGCATCGGCCGCACGGACTTCGGTTACGACTTTCCCCGGCCACAGGCCCGAAGCGTTGACGTCGGCGATCGTGTCATTGGCAACCCGTTTCTGTTCATCATTCGTATAGAAAATTGCCGATCTATAGCTCGCCCCTATGTCGTTGCCCTGACGATTTTGAGTGGAAGGATCGTGAATCTGAAAAAAGAATTCAAGAAGCTGTCGGTAGCTGATTAAGGTGGGGTCGAAAACAATTTCAATGGCTTCTGCGTGGCTTCCGTGATTGCGGTAGCTTGCATTGGGAACTTCGCCGCCCGTGTAGCCGACTCGAGTGGATATCACCCCTGGGTGGCGGCGAATCAAGTCCTGCATGCCCCAAAAGCAGCCGCCAGCAAGCACTGCACGTTCGTTTGAGATGGTCATGTTTCGTTTCCTTTGCTCAGATTATACTGTGAACGTTAGCGTTGCAGATTTCCCACACTTAAAAGATGAGGCTCCGAATGACCCATACTATCGCCGAAAAGCGTGCTGCCTTTCGCGCTCTGCATGAACGAGGCTGCTTCGTGCTGCCCAACCCCTGGGACGTGGGTAGTGCCCGTTTTCTGGCAGGCCTGGGATACAAGGCGCTGGCCACGACGAGTTCGGGCTTTGCGTGGTCGCTGGGTCACGCCGATGGCGCCGTTGCGCGAGAGACGGTCCTTGACCATCTGCGAACTATGGTGGCGGCGACTGACCTGCCCGTCAATGCGGATTTCGAAAATGGCTACGCTGTCGATGCGCAAGGCGTTGCGCAAAGCGTGCAGCTTGCGATCGAGACCGGTGTGGCAGGGTTGTCTATCGAGGACTCGACCGGCGACGCAGCCAATCCGCTCTATAGCATTGACGTTGCGGTCACCCGACTACGTGCTGCGCGAGGTGCCATCGACAAGGCAGGCGGAGACACTTTCTTGGTGGGACGGGCAGAGAATTTCATTGTGGGGCGGCCAGACCTTGACGACACGATCGCGAGGCTCAAGGCCTATTCACAAGCCGGTGCCGATTGTCTTTACGCGCCTGGCATTCGCACGCGAGAGCAGATTGCCGCCGTGGTCGCCGCCGTTGCCCCCAAGCCGTTCAACCTGCTTGTCGGATCGACCAGCGAGCTCACCTTGCAAGATATTACCGAACTTGGCGTAAGACGTGTCAGCGTTGGTGGCGCACTTGCCCGCTCGGCCTGGGGTGGATTTATGCGTACCGCCCGTTCAATTGCCGAGCATGGCCGTTTCGACGGGTTTGCTGACGCCGCGTCGGGTGCAGAGCTGAATTCGTTCTTCCGCCAGCCTGCAAAGTAATGTCACGGTCAAGGTTGCAGACGGCCTAGGGCACTACTGACCAACGGCGCCCACAAGGGGCGCCGTTGGTCAGTCAATTTCAACCTTTGCCCTAGTGAGTTTCGACTTGCTCCAAAGGTTCTGCCTTGGTGTGCGTCGATTGTTTGCGTGCACGGCCCAGATGAACTGGAGCTATGGGCGCTGCGGAGGCTTGATGAGTGGCCTTCGTTTCGATCCACTCCATGCCGGCTCCGGCCACGATCTTGTGGAGTAACTCGGCCTGGACCGTGATGGTTTCGCTGTGGTTGTCAGCCTGGTCTGGGGCATTGCGATCTGCACTGACGTTGCTTGACACGTGGTCATTGACGGCACCGTCTGCGCTCGGAGCCAGCTCATTACTTTGAACAGAGACCGCAGCAGCAGTGATCGGGTGTGATAGGGCTGGCTCGATCACAGGTTCAGCCATGACTGGTGAGGGCTGTTCGTTCGATGACTCCGAGGTCACGGCTGTTGCTTCGATGGCCTTTTCGACGGGTTCGGCCGATGCCGTATCCACCGCCACGGTAGGCGGCCTTTCAAGCGTAGCCGGTTCGAACGAAACGGGTTCGGCAGGCGTCTGGTTGGCTACCGGGAATGCACCGAGAGTCGTCGCGGCAGCGGGCAGGGCGCTGGGGTTGAACGAAGGCGTTTCGTGCGAGACGAAAGTGGCTGGTTGCTCAGCGTCATCGGCGTCATCGGCGATGTCGGCGGTGTCGCTGCCGTTTGATTCGACACTGGCATCGGGGCTACGGCGACCTCGGCGGCTGCGGCGGCGGCGGCGCTTGCGTTCAGGATCTTGTTGTTCGCCGTCGGCTTGATCTGTCACATCGGAGTTTGTCGCGAGCTCGTGAGTGTCGTCCGTGTGTGCAATCGGATGGTCTACGGGTGGTGCTGCTTGTACGCTTGGGCTTTCGCCGTCGGCAAGTGTCTTGTCGGCGGTCAGGTCTTCGATGGGTTGCTCTTCGCGTGAGCGATTTCGGCCGCGGCGATTTCGTCCGTTGCGATGGCCGTTGGGCGCTTCAGAGGAGGCAGTTTCTGCTGAATTTAGCTCTGGCCGGATACTGCTTGTGTCCGGTTCGCTGGCCTGGACGCGTTGCGCTTGGTGGCGGGCTGAAGGACGCTGAGCGTCTTCGCTGCCGGCCTCAAGATTTTCCGGGCGGCGATTGTGGCCGCGGCGTTGGCGATTGCGATCGCCCCCTTCGCGTCGGTCACCTTGACGCGGATTGCGGCTGTTGCGGCTGGCGGATGGGTGTTTGTCGACGGCTTCAGGCGACGCCGGTTCGGGCGTGGTTGCCGTGCTGGCACCGTCTGCGCTGTGAGTGATCCAGTTTATGAAACGCTGGAACAAGCCCGTGCCGGCAACTGTCGTGGCAGTCGTCGCTACGGGCGTCGCGACATGTGACGCGGGCGCTGGGTGATCGGGAGTAATCCCTTTGACCAGGGCTTCCGGACGTGCTTTGGTCTCGTGCTCTTTGGGCGACCAGATCACGTCTGTGCTTGGGCTTTGGGTCAGTTCGAAGCTGGTTTTGATTTCTTCCAGGCGCGGGTCGTCGTGGCGCAGGCGCTCGATATGGTGATGAGGTGTTTCCAGATACTTATTGGGTATCAGCACCAGATTGACTTTCAGGCGCGATTCTATCTTGGTGATATCGGCGCGCTTTTCGTTCAACAAGTAAGTAGCCACATCGACCGGCACCTGAGCATGCAGGGCGGCCGTATTTTCTTTCATGGCCTCTTCCTGCAACAGGCGCAAGACATGCAGGGCGCTGGACTCGGCGTCGCGAATGACACCGGTCCCGTTGCAGCGTGGGCAGGTAATATGCGAGCCTTCGTTCAGCGCCGGACGCAGACGCTGCCTGGACAGTTCCATGAGGCCGAAGCGGGAGATTTTGCCCATCTGGACACGTGCCCGGTCGAAATGCAGTGCATCGCGCAGGCGTTGTTCGACGGCGCGCTGATTCTTGCCTTCTTCCATGTCGATGAAATCGATGACGATTAACCCGCCCAAGTCGCGCAGGCGCAATTGGCGAGCCACTTCGTCGGCGGCTTCAAGGTTAGTGCGCAGCGCCGTTTCTTCAATATCGGCGCCTCGGGTAGAGCGTGCCGAGTTGACGTCTACTGCTACCAAGGCCTCGGTATGGTCAATGACCACCGAACCGCCCGAAGGCAGCTCTACTGTGCGGGAGTAAGCCGTTTCAATCTGGTGTTCGATCTGGAAGCGTGAAAACAGCGGAACGTCGTCGCGGTAAATTTTGACAGACTGAACGTTGTCGGGCATGACCACGCTCATGAACGCTTTGGCCTGTTCGGCGATATCGTCGGTATCGATCAGGATTTCGCCGATTTCCGGCGAGTAGTAGTCGCGGATGGCGCGTATGACCAGGCTGGATTCAAGGTAAATAAGAATAGGTGCCGAATTTTCGCTGGCTGCCGCGTCAATGGCATTCCAGAGTTGCATCAGATAGGACAAATCCCATTGCAATTCTTCCACGTTGCGGCCGATTCCGGCCGTGCGGGCGATAATGCTCATCCCTGTCGGAAGTTGTAGCTGATCCATGGTGTCGCGCAGTTCCTGGCGTTCTTCGCCTTCGACTCGGCGCGAGACGCCGCCACCGCGGGGGTTGTTGGGCATCAGTACCAAGTAGCGCCCAGCCAGAGAAATAAAGGTGGTCAGCGCCGCTCCCTTGTTGCCGCGCTCTTCCTTTTCGACCTGAATGATCAACTCCTGGCCTTCTGCCAGCGCGTCTTGAATACGCGCGGTGCGCACGTCGACGCCTTCTTTGAAGTAGCTGCGGGCCACTTCCTTGAAAGGCAAAAAGCCGTGACGGTCTTCGCCGTAATTAACGAAACACGCTTCGAGCCCGGGTTCGATGCGTGTAATGACCCCTTTGTATATATTGCCTTTACGCTGTTCGCGACCGGCAGCTTCGATGTCGAGGTCTATAAGTTTTTGACCATCGACTATCGCAACGCGTAGTTCTTCTTGGTGCGTCGCATTAAACAACATTCGTTTCATGAGTGTTTTTCTCCGTAGTCATGGCGCGCCGTTTATCGGCGCACGACCGCGGGTCACTCGGTGTGTGGCGCTGGATCAAGCAATGTGGAGGAGACTAGACTGACGACGTCAGACCGCACCCACCAACAGGTCAGGCAGGCACAACGTGTCGGTGGACACGCGGTTCAGTCAGCAGAGAGGTCAGGTACACAATATTAGTGATTGACGAAAAGGATGCTGGAACGGCAGACGCAGAATTAAGTATGCGTCTGGTGCAATTAAACGATGACTTGACTTGCAAGAGCTTTTAGCGCCGCACGCGGTTGATAATCGGCTTACATGGACAGCGGGCACGGTGTGCCACACCACTGTATTAGCAAACCAGGATTAACCCGGCGACCTCATGACCCAGAAGCTGAAACACAGGCGGTACAATGTGTCCTTGTATGCCACACGGAGACGCATCCACTGCATCTCTACGCAGGCAATTTTCCAGCTTCTATAGGCTGTTTCGGATTATATGCCGCTTTTCTCCATGCGCAAACCTGAAAATAATAAAAACCCTGCGCCCGCTGTGCGTTTTGTACAGATCGACGTCGAGCAGGCAGGGCAGCGAATCGACAATTTCTTGCTCCGGCTGTGTAAAGGCGTCCCTAAAAGCCATTTATATAAGGCTTTGCGCAGCGGCGAAGTCAGGGTTAACAAGGGACGCATTGGCGCCGATTACCGTCTTGCGCAAGGCGATACGGTGCGCGTGCCGCCTTTGCGTCTGCCGCAGGCAGGAGAACACCGGGCGGTTCCGCCGGCTGTGTTTCCCGTTGTTTTCGAGGATGAGTCCCTTCTGGTTGTGGACAAACCTTCGGGTGTGGCAGTTCATGGCGGTAGCGGCGTGGCATTTGGGGTAATAGAGCAATTGCGTGCCGCCCGACCTGAAGCGACCTTGGAATTGGCGCATAGGCTAGATCGTGAAACGTCGGGCCTATTGATGATTGCCAAGCAGCGTCGTGCGTTACTGGCCCTGCATCAGATGATGCGTGAAGGGCGGGGCCGCAAGCACTACCAGGCGCTGGTCGTGGGCGATTGGGTCAATGACAAGCAGCATTTGCGGCAGCCTTTGCTCAAGTGGCTGACGGCTACGGGTGAGCGGCGCGTCAAGGTCGATCGAGAGGGTAAGGAAGCCCATACCATTATTACCCTGCGAAAACGCTATGGGCGGTTCAGTTTGCTGGATGCAGAACTGCGCACCGGGAGAACCCATCAGATTCGTGTACATCTGGCCGCTGCCGGGTATCCTATTGTGGGCGACGACAAGTATGGAGCCGACGAAGTACGGGATCGATTCACACGTTTGGGGTTTAATCGTATGTTTTTACACGCCTTTATGCTAGAAATACCACACCCGCTTTCCGGTGAGGCGCTTGTACTGGAAGCGAGCCTGCCGCCTGCATGCGAGCAAATCCTGGTTTGGCTGGAGCATCACTCGTGAAGAGTTACTTGGCGGTTGTTTTCGATTGGGATGGGACCGTGATGGATTCCACCCACACGATTGTGACCGCAATTCAGGCCTCATGCGCCGATCTTGGTCTGCCTGTCCCGACCGTGGCGGATGCGAGCTGGGTGATAGGGCTTTCGCTGGAAAGTGCCTTGTATCATGCTATTCCGACGCTAACTCCGGAGAAAATGCCGCTATTTCTGCAGCGCTACCGCATGCATTTTCTTAGCCGCGATCCGGATCTTAAATTATTTGATGGTATCGCACCGCTGTTTGCGGCGCTCAAAGCTCAAGGGGTGCGGCTGGCGGTGGCGACGGGCAAAAGCCGTGTGGGGCTGGATCGAGCGCTGAACAGTTTGAACCTGCAGGATCAGTTCGACGCCACTCGTTGCGCTGATGAGTCCTTTAGCAAGCCACATCCGGGCATGTTGCTGGAATTGATGCGTGAACTTAATTTGACGCCGGAACAATTGATTATGGTGGGCGATACGGTTCATGACGTCCAGATGGCCAGCAACGCGGGGGTCGACAGTATGGCGGTTACCTACGGCGCGCACGACAAACAAACCTTGCTTACGGCCGAGCCAACTGTGTTGGTGTCCAGTGTCCGTGAAATGCGAACCTGGCTATTGACCGGGTTTGACGCGATTTTTTGAGCGGGCTGCATCCAAAAGGTAGTTTTGAACGTATATAGAGGGATCGGGTAAAGACTGCCAGCGCCTAAAGCAACGTTTATTGTCTGCGCAGGGAATATTTTCTTTCGATTTAGCGTCTACCAAACCAGTCGGGTTGAACTTCCCTGATTTGCCGGTCTCAAATAGAAAAGAGTTTGCGAGGAATATCATGTCCCATTTCAAAGTCCCTGCTATTGCATCTTCAGAAATCACTCCCGAGTCGGTGTGGCTGGCGCGTCGTCGCTGGATGCAGCAGCTTGGG
>JBDTLC010000051.1:0-11089 GCA_039935015.1 Paralcaligenes sp.
CTTGCGCGACAATATAATCACATCGCATTGATCACCCGCAAGCAGCTTGTCTTTCATTATGCCTACGGCGCCGAACTCGCCCGTAATACAACAATGATTGCGGGCCTCGAAATCCTTTCGTATGTGGCTGACCAAGCCGAACGCTGCTCCACCACTCAATAAACACAGATCCATCTACATTGCCTTTAAAAATTCTACGTTGTTGTCAATTCCTGCCGGCTGCGCATCCAATGCACGAAGCACCGCCTCGGGGCTAATAGGTAAAGTACGAACTCGAATGCCCAGAGCATCACGCAGCGCATTGCCGATCGCTGCCGCCGTGGGGCCCAGCGACGGCTCTCCAGCGCCCACTGGCGCCACGCCGGCGCCAGGCATGATTTCGACCACGATGTCCGGCACCTGGCTGAACCTGATAATGGGATAGCTTTCCCAATCACCATCGATAAAGCCTTTCCGGTCAAAATGAGCCTGTTCGTACAAGGTCCAGGATGTAGCCTGAATAGCTCCGCCTTCGATCTGTTGAACGACTCCCTCCGGGTTGATGACCTCGCCCACATCGACCACGATAAACAATTTTTCAACACGTATTTCATGCGTCAGCTTCACGCAGGCGATCACCGCACAATAGGCGCCTTCGGTCTTATAGCGGGCAAAACCCATGCCCATACCTGTGTCGTCCGCAGCGCCACGAGGGTGCCGTTCATGCCAGCCCGCCAGTCTGGCCACTGCCTTCAGAACACTTCTGGCGCGCTCGTCGCGCAAGTTATCCAGCCGGTATTGGAGAGGGTCACGCCCTGATTCGATCGAGATATCGTCGATCAGAGATTCAATCGCAAACACATTGCCATACGCGCCCAAAGCCCGCAAAGCCGATGTACGCAAAGAACAATCGATTACTCGATGACAAACCAGGGCGCTGCATGGGAAGTCGTACAGTGGAACGAGATTGCGGTCGGCGCCGCCTCCGGACACTAAAGGCGCATTGATTGACGAGACTGTTGGGAATGGCCTTTCCTTGTACCAGCTGCCCAATAGCGTCGGCGTGCTGGTTCTGCCGGGGCGCAAGCTGTGCCCCGGCCCCCATACGGTATGACGCCAGTCGAGCACGTTGCCGTTCTCATCCACGTCAGCTTCAATCCGCACGGACATGGCCGGCCCAACGGGCGACCAGTTCAGCTCATCAGACCTGGACCACTGCACTCGAACTGGCCGCCTATGTGCATTCAGGCACAACCACGCCGCATCGTAAGCCACATCATCTGCCCCATTATGGCCATAGCAACCCGACCCCGGCACATGCTGTATCTCGATAAGTGCAGGATCCATATCGAAGGCCAGACCCAGGTCGGCCCTTAAATTATGTATGCCCTGACTGTGGCTCCATACTTTGAGCCCTGCATCAGCGGTAGCCAACGCATAGGCACAAGATGGTCCAATGGAAGCATGCTTGGTGAATGGTTTTAAAAAATCACCACTGAAGGTTCTTGCTGCGACCCCGACCGGGATCTTGGAATGGGCAGACGGCCTGGACAAAACCATCGTGTCGCATTTGCTGCTGCGCAACCATGACGCCAGGTCGCTTTGAAGCGGCAAAGAATCATGCTCGGTCCAGATAGCCTTCCTGGCGATTTGCGCAATAACCCGTTCGACAATATGCTCGTGCTCGGCAATGACGCCGATCAGGGATCCATCGCGAACCACATTCACCACTCCGGGCCTACCTTGCCATTCGGACAGGTCCAAATCGCTCAGTACGGCGTGCGGTGAAGGCGGCCTGAGTACCCGACCATGAGCCATGCCTTCGAGCGCCAGATCCTGAATGAAAGGGTACCGTCCGCTAACTTTCAGTTCCAGACCGATCGGCCGCAGACTCGTCCCCAGATAATCGCGGCGCCCCGATGCCGAGCCTGCAGCGAACCCGGTGACGGCCACATGTAAATCAACGCAATCGGCGATTTGCCAATAGCTTCCATAAGAGCGTCTATCCGAAATGAACTCCCCGTTGACCACCGTGATCATCGAGGCATCCAAATGAAATTTATGCGCCACCGCCTGTATAAACAACAAGCGGATTTGTCCGCACACTGCTCTTAATGACAGGCCGGAATGCTGAACGGACAAGCTACCCGACGTCACCGATTCATTAGGGCTATATCGGGTGTTGGCTGCATTCATACGAACCGCTGCCATATCCACCAGCAATTCATCGGCAACAATCTGAGCCAGAGCCGTCACGATGCCCTGCCCCAATTCCACCTTGCCAGTGTAGACATCAATACACCCGTTTTCGGCCACCGATACCCAATTGTCGAGATACGGATTGTTGATCAGGCTGAGTGGCAACTGTCCGCTTTTAGCCAGATGGACCGGGGCAAATCCGTCGTTCATGTCAATTCAGGCTCAATGCAGCGCTAACGTTCTTCACTGCGCGAACGATCCGTAAATGAACACCACAGCGGCAAAGATTGCCATCCAGAGCACTCTTGATTTGCGCATCCGAGACCACAGCGCCCGCCGCTAACAAGCCGACGCAGGCCATCACCATGCCCGAAGTGCAATATCCACACTGAGCCGCATTGCAGCGTATCAACTCGTCCTGGATTTTCTGCCCCAGCTCATGCTCTGCAATGCCCTCGATAGTCGTAACGCTTTTTTCCGCTAACGACCACATTGGCGTATTGCAAGCCAGCGCAGGCCGTTGGTTCACCAACACAGTGCACGCACCGCAGAGTCCGGATCCGCATCCAAAATGGCTGCCCGTCAGACGGAGCTCTGTGCGCAACACGTCGAGCAAGCTGCGATTTTGATCAAGCTCAAATTTGCAGGGCACACCGTTAACAGTCAGATCCAGAGAGCCGTTCATGCCTGAACAAACCTCCTGAACACGAGGCCATACAACTTACTGAACATGGATGTCCGCCTCTTTCACCACCTTCCCCAGCCGCTCAATGTCGTTCTCGATGTATTGCTTGAACTGGCTGGTAGTCATGACCATGGGGTCCACACCGTCCTTAGCCCAGGCCGTTTTGATTTCCGGGGTGCTGACAATGCTGCTGATGGCCTTGTTAAGCTCATCTACAACGGCCTTGGGGGTGGCAATGGGTGCCATCACACCCAACCAGATGTTGGCGTGATAGCCTTTTAACCCGGACTCGCTCATCGTGGGAACTTGCGGTAAGACCGGCGAGCGCGTCAGCCCGGTGGTGGCCATCGCATGCACCCGCCCGCCCTTGATCAGGCCGTTCATGGTCGCAATCGAATCGAACATATAGGCCACCTGTCCACTCACCACACCGTTACGCGCCTCGCCGCTACTTTTATAAGGCACATGCACGACGTTGATCCCGGCCATGGATTTGAACATCTCGCCGGCTATATGGTAGGGAGTGCCTACTCCGGAGCTCGAATAATTCAGCTTCCCAGGCTCGGATTTTGCCAAGGCAATCAAGTCTTTCAGGGATTTAGCCTTGATCTTGTCATTGGTCACCAGAACCAGGCTGGCCTCGTTAATGGGAGCGACAGGCGCGAAGTCGCGCAACAACTTATAGGGTTTGTTTTTCAAAAGCGTTTCGTTGACGGTATGGGTATTGGAGATTATCAACAAGGTATAGCCGTCTGGCTTGGCGTGTGCGACGTAATTCGTGCCAATGATGGCGCCCGCACCTGGCTTGTCTTCGACGATAAACGACTGCCCAAGCTTTTGTTGAAGCTTTTGGGCCAATTGACGCCCGTAAACGTCGGCAGACCCCCCTGCGCCATAAGGGACGATGATGGTGACAGCGTGACTGGGATAATGGTCAGCGGCATAAGTGCTAACGCCGCACAATGATAATAAGGCTGCCGTCAGCGACAGCGCCCACGATTTTTTTCCTGACATGCTGCGTGTCTCCTTCATAACCTACAATCAAAATCACCTTGGATCTTGACGAATTCACGCCATCGCCAAGCGCTTGTAATGAATAAATTGTACAGCACAACTTATGTACACGATAGTATACAAATAGGGACAACTTTATTATGAAAGACGCTATCGTGAACAAGAAGATGAAAACTGAGAGTCAGTAGCGAGCACGTTTCGCAGAGCATTTGAGGCACCCCTTGTGGGTACCATTGCGCGCACATGTAAAAAGGCCTCCTTACGGAGGCCTTTTTACATGACGCCCAGACTCTTATTTAACCGAGTTGCTGACGGCGTGACCCGCGTTGGTAATATCCTGTCCAGCGCCCTCTACCGTGTTGGCGCAACCCGACAGGCCTATGCAAACCAGAATCAATACGAATAGAGCTTTGAAACGCATAATAGTCCCCTTAAAAATACCTTCGGTTATTTAACCGCTACACGAAGCTCGCCCAGGCCGGCAATAGCGCCCACCATGGTGTCTCCCGACACAACCGGGCCGACGCCCTCGGGAGTGCCGGTAAAGATGATGTCACCCGCCTTCAGTTCAAACAGCCCCGACAGAAAAGAGATCGACTCGGCGACGTTCCAGATCATTGAGGAGAGATCGCTGGACTGCTTTGTTGCGCCATTGACAGCCAGGGAAATCGCACCACTTGCCAAGGCACCGATCTTGCTGCGCGGGTGCAAGGGGCCAACCGGAGCCGAATGATCGAAACCCTTGCCCACTTCCCAAGGGCGGCCTTGTTTCTTCGCTTGGCCTTGCAGATCGCGACGCGTCATATCCAAGCCTACAGCATACCCCCAGACACAGTCGGCCGCGGCTTCCAGAGACAGATCGCGCCCACCTTTATCCAACGCCACCACCAGTTCGATCTCGTAATGCAGATTCGACGTCTTGGACGGATAGGGCATGACGCCCGTCTGCCCATCGGCGACACACACCAGCGCATCGGCAGGTTTGCAAAAGAAAAAAGGCTCTTCACGGCCCGTAAAGCCCATTTCTTTGGCATGTTCGGCATAGTTGCGACCCACGCAATACACGCGCCGCACAGGAAATTGCGAAGTAGACCCTGCTATGGGAATAGCCGCCACCGGTTGGGCGGGAATGATGTAATCCATTTTTATCCTTGAAGGCTTCGAATATTAGGCCAAGTACCGAACAGTAAAGTGCCAGACGAAAACCGATACCTACTTGATGCTTTTGGCGTAGCGGGCTGCTCCATCGACGATTTCTTTATGCGCAGCATCGGGGCCGTCCCAACCCTTGACCTTGACCCACTTGCCTTTCTCAAGCTCCTTATAGTGTTCAAAAAAGTGCTTGATGCGAGCCAGTTCTTCAGCGGGCAGATCGTCGGGCTTCTGAATATGCCGATACGCCGGATAGAGCTTGTCAACCGGTACCGCCAGCAGTTTAGCGTCGCCACCCGCTTCATCGTCCATTTGCAAAACACCAATAGCGCGGCTGCGCACAACAGCCCCGATCTGGATCGGAAACGGCGCCATTACCAGCACGTCGACCGGATCGCCATCGTCGGAAATGGTTTCAGGGATATAGCCGTAATTACATGGGTAATGCATGGCAGTCAGCATGAAACGATCGACAAATATAGCGCCCGACGCCTTATCCACTTCGTATTTGATGGGGTCAGAATTTGCGGGAATTTCGATAATCACATTGAATTCATGCGGCAATTTACCACCCGCCGTCACTCGATCTAGACTCATTGTTCAACCTTGAAATAAATAGAAATTAACGATTTTTTGACCAGTTCGAAGGACGATCCGAAGTCTGGGATAAATCTACGCCTGGGATCGGCGCGCTATCAAAGTATTCGTCAAAATTGGACTCGGCCAATTTTGAACCTGAATTGTCGCCACCAGGCGCAGGAACCCCAGCAGGCGGGGGTGCGTCGTGCTCTTCGAGAACGTAGCCGGCGGCGCTGGCCGCTTGCGGGACGGCCCCCTGGCCGTCGTCCAACACGTCAGTTTCGGGCATATTGGCAAACGCAATCAGTGTGGGGTCACCTCGCGTATCGGCGGCAGGCAAGGCACGATTGGCCGCCAGCACGGGCAACACCCCTGCTACGCCAGAGGCCAGCCGCCAATGCTTCATGGCATCGGCGCGTCGTCCCAAGCGGTCGTATAAATTGCCCAGCAAGGCATGGATACGCACATCACTGCGGATTCTCATGCTTCGCAGCAAGTAGCGTTCGCCTTGCCCCCATAACTGACCAGTCAGACATAAATTACCTAACATAGCAAGGAGCGCCGAATCGTCAGGGTTGTTTTTTAACCAGACCTCGGCCTTGCTCAGGCGACGCGCAACCTGATCTGGCGAACACTGGGAATAGGCACTAAGCAGACGTGGCTCGAATTTGACGTTGATGGCCGCTTCAAGGATTTTTGAGGCCTCGTCAATATTTCCCGCAGACTCTTGAATCGCGGCACCCGCCAGAGCAATTTCGGGCAGGACGCGTTCGTCGGACTTCAGATCGCCCCAAATCGTCTTGTAGCCGGCCAGACCGCCGTTGTGCAACCGTGCCGCCACCGCCGTTTCCAGATACGACAAGGCTTGTGCCTTATCGATGACGCCGCGACGCAATAGCAGGCGCGTCAGGTCATAGACACGATCATGGTTCTGCAACTGCTGATGGGCGCGCAACAACAAAAGGGTTGCGTGAAAGTAACGCGAGCTGGCGTCTTGCAGCGGTTGCAAAAGACGCAGCGCCTCGTTCGGCCGATTTTGATCCAGATACATTTCGGCCGCGACCGTCGCCGCGGCCTCTTTGAGCCGAGGCTCGGTTCCCGCATTTTCCCGGGCAATTTGAAGAGCATCGTCACGGCGGACGAACTCACCCAACCGATGCGATGCCCGCGCCGCCGCCAAGGCCGCCAAAACCTTGCGATTGGGCGATTTGGATTGAGTCAACACTTTGGAAAAGTCTTTTTCAGCCTGGGTAAAACGCCCTTCAAGCAAGCTCACCCAGCCAGTTTCAAGCCAGTCGTGATCACGCTTTTGCGCCCGTGCCCCGCGCCACAAACGAAACCTTTCAGGGCTGGAGGTTAGCCACGTCAGCACCCGGATCAACACATAGAGCAGAAAAAAGGTCACCAGCAACAGCAATGCCGCGAAGGTGATGGAAAGCTCGATGCGCCAGGGTTGCGCAATAATTAGCACATTGCCGCCGTGCTCGCGCAGCACTAGGGCCAACCCGACCGCCAACGCTAAGAAAACGACCGACCAAAACCATGTCCGCATAGCTTATTCCTGTGGCGCAGCAGGCTGCGCCGGTGTGGCTGGTGCCTTGGCAGCGGCGTTCGCGTCCGGAACCGCTGGCCTGGCCGCAGTATCGACATCTTGCCGGGCAGCGCGAGCGCTGGCATCACGCAAAGTTTCAAGCGCCTGCAAACTGTTGTTGACCGTGGGCAGTTTGATATCAATTGAGGTTTGCGCCAATTGCTCGGCAATCTTGTGTGCCTGCCGGGTGTCGTCTGCCCGCCCGTCGTAACGCGTATCTATCGCCTTGACCAACGCCTGCGTTTCAGTTTTCCACAGTTCTGGCTGATGCATCAGCAAAGCCAGTTGAGCCGTCATGACACGCAAACGCAGATTCTCGCGTAGCTGGCTGGCCTGATCGGGCGACATCAGCAAAGCCTCCGGATCTTGAACGCGTCGCACACTAACGAATTTACCCAGGTCGTTGGCGAACGACGCCCAAGCGTCGGCGGACCAAGTGCGCACGGCAGCCATAGTTTGCCCCCACCAGCTTGTATCGGCTTGCGCTGCATTGTCCTGTGCGGCGGCTGGCGGTGTTATCTTTGAAACCACCACCTCTGACACCTTGGGCGCGGCATCGTCGGGCACCCATAGCGGCGCCTTACCAACCAGTTGCGACAATTCGTCGAGCCGGCCTGACAGCAGCGGCACGTCTATAGTGGTCACCTGGCGCAAACGATCGAGATCACCGTTAAGCGTTTGCTGCAAAGAAGCCAGACTGGGCCGATTGGCACGCGCTAGCTGCGCCTGCGCCGTCTCGAGCGCAACAATGGCATTGGCGACGTTGCCGCCCAGAGACAACTGCTGATGGGCAATGGTGACCAACTGATTGACATCGTTGACCAGCGCCACATCGGAACCGCTGTCGGTCAGATTCTGAAAAGCCTGCTCAAGACTTTGGTAACGCGCTTGTGATTCGTGCAGCGACGCCTGCAGGGCCACCAATTGACTGGCCTGAGATTGCGCCAAAGATATGGCCTGCTGGGCCTGTTCGCTCGCCTGGTTGGCCACGCTGCTGCTGGCGACCAACTGGCTGGCGACCTGCGCCTGAGACTGTTTGAATATTTTCTGTTGATACCAAACGGCCCCACCCAGAGCCAACGCCACCAACACCACGATTACAAGTGCGATAAGCAAGGCGAAACGCTTGCGGGGCTTGGCTGCGCGACTGCTCGTCGCGGCATTGCTGCCTGGAGGCGATTCTTTTTTGCCGCCAGCCAAAGGGCTGGCTTCAGGGCTCTCGGGTTTTTTATCAATCATGGCGGAATTGTAATCCTTAGCACCTTTTTATAGGGATGCGGTCGCGGCAATTGTCTCAAAAATTGCGTCATCATTAGGAGAGCATACTTTTACCACCGGATCGGGCTTCATGCCAGCGACAGCGGCAAACACAGATTGTAAACGGCGGGCCACGCGTTCATGGATGACCACGTAGCGTGCTTGGCCCCAGAACTGTTGCAGCCCATTCCTCTCAATATTAAGACAAACCGCGTCTACGCTTTCGCTGCTGGTCAGAACGCATACGGGCGTCAGCTGGGCATCGAGACGGACTCGCAGCTCATGGCATTGCTCGCGCGTCCAGGGCTGCGCGCTACGGCTGTACAGGGCATAACGCCGCACGTTCGCACCCATCTGCTCCAACTGCTGTCCCAGCCATTCTCTGCCGGTTTCTCCACGCACAATAAGCACCTGTGCAAACCGCCGCTCCATACATTGCAAGCGATCCCACAAGGCCTTCGAATCCTGCCCCTGCGTCGGATCGGGATGCACAATATGCGCGTGAGGAATATAACCTGCCTGGTAGAGAACTTCGGCGCTGGACTGGCCGACAGTAGCCACCCAACAGGTCGACGGCCACTGTACCACCCCGCCGCGCCGGCCATATAAATTTAGATAGAGACGCGCAGCGCTGCCACTGACAAAGACCAGCAAATCATAGCCGTCGGGCAAAGGAAGCAGCCCAGGGTCATCGAGCAAAGGCTGTATTTGCAAACCCGGCATCAGCAGCGTATCTATACCAGAATTGCGCAGGCGCATGGCCAGGCTTTCGTTCTTGCCTTGCGGGCGTGTCAAGACGACAAACGATGTCATGGCTGGCTCTTCCGGGCATCGCCGTTTATCAAACGGGTGCTGCCGCCATCAGCTTGTCCAGAACAGCCCTCGCTCCCTGATCGAGCAACATTTGCGCAGCCTGCTCACCCAATTGCAGGGCGGATGCAACCGGTCCAGACACTTGCGCGCGAACAATACGCGAGCCGTCAGGCTCGGCCACCAATGCCCGCAGTTGCAAGGTGTCGCCGCTAATCTGCGCGTACGCTGCCAGCGGCACCTGACACGAACCGCCCAGCATGCGCGACACGGCGCGTTCAGCAATGGCGCAGGCGGTAGTCCCCGGACAAGTCAGCGGCAACAGGCACGCGCGCAAGTCGGGGCGACCTGCCAGCGTTTCAATCGCCAAAGCGCCCTGGCCAGCGGCCGGCAGGCTCTGTTCGGGAGTGAGAGTGGTGCGTATGCGCGATTCAAGACCCAAGCGTTTCAAGCCTGCCGCCGCCAGAATAATGGCGGCATAGTCGCCCTTATCGAGCTTAGCCAGGCGCGTATCTACGTTGCCGCGCAACGGTCGCAGTATGAGCTGCGGATAAAGCTGACGAATTTGAGCCTCGCGGCGCAGGCTGGACGTGCCCACTACGGCGCCTGCCGGCAATTGATCGAGCGTGTCGTACGTATTGGACACCAGCGCATCATGCGCATCTTCGCGATCAAGTATGGCCGCCAACTGGAACGAATCATCTAGATCTACAGGCACATCTTTCAACGAATGCACCGCCAGATCGGCCCGGCCGTCAAGTAGCGCGGTCTCGAGCTCCTTGATAAAAAGACCCTTGCCGCCGATTTTGGAAAGTGTGCGATCCAGGATCTTGTCGCCGCGCGTGGTCAGGGTCAGCAGGCTAACCTTGCAAGCCGGATACAGGCCAGACAGACGATCACGCACATGCTCGGCCTGCCACAACGCCAGTCGGCTCGCGCGGGTGGCAATAATTAGGGTAGCGGGAATCGATGGCATACCTAGCCTGCCAGCTTAGTCACGATAACCGCGGCAATAATGCCTAAAATAGCCAGAATGAATAGCCCCTGCAGCAGAGACAGGCCCGAATCGCGATGTTTGGAATCGGATGATTTAAACAGACCCATAGTCAGTTTCCTTGATAGCCAGTTTACGGCTGGCGAACCACTTGCCCAAAAGAACAACCAGTATTGCGCCAGCCACCTCAGCGACTATTTTAACCGGAGTCGTCGCCAGACCGAATTGGTTGACTATAAAGATGTCGGTCACCAGCATACCGCCGGCAATCCAGCCAAGGAGCCCCGCGCCTATTGTGACCACCAACGGAAACCGGTCGATAAGTTTCAGCACCAGGGTGCTGCCCCAAACAATAATAGGCACACTGACCAGTAGCCCAAATATGACATAGCCCAGTTGATGACTATCCTGAGTGTTTTCGGCTGCCGCGGCAATGGCGACAACATTATCAAGACTCATGACCAAATCGGCAACGATCACGGTTTTGACTGCCACCCAAACGGAGCTCGCCCCAGCAACACCATCATGACTGCCGCTTTCAGGTATTAGCAATTTAATGCCTATCCACAGCAATAGCAGGCTACCCACTATTTTAAGAAAGGGAATGTCCAGCAAGACCAGGGCGAAGGCAATCAGAGCAACACGCAACACAATTGCGCCGGCAGTACCCCACAAAATACCCTGAATACGTTGGCGTGGCTCCAGATTGCGGCAGGCCAGGGCAATGACCACCGCGTTATCGCCGCCCAACAAGATATCGATCATGATGATCTGGACTACAGCCCCCCAATGCAAGGCCTGGAAAAGCTCAATCATTTGAAATTCCGTA
>JBDTLC010000052.1:0-8317 GCA_039935015.1 Paralcaligenes sp.
AAATCCAAAAGGGCGCCACTCAGATCAAGATCATGGCCTCGGGCGGCGTAGCTTCGCCCAACGACCCCATACACTACCTGGGCTACTCGGAAGATGAAATACGCGCTATCGTTGGCGAGGCCGATGCAGCCGGCACCTACGTGATGGCGCATGCGTATACGCCTCGCGCCATCCAGCGCGCCGTGCGCTGCGGGGTGCGCACCATCGAACACGGCAACCTGCTGGACGCGGAAACGGCTCGAATTATGGTAGAACACGGCGCGTTCCTGGTACCCACTGCCGTTACTTACGAGGCCCTGGCCAACGACGGGCTACGTTTTGGGTTTCCCCCGGAACTGATGCCCAAGATCGATAACGTGCGCTCTGCGGGCAAACGCGCGCTGACCATTGCCCAAGAAAATGGCGTTCCGATGGCATTTGGCTCTGATCTGCTGGGCCAATGCCACGACCAGCAGGCCAACGAGCTCAAAATCCGAGCCGAGGTGCTGGGCAACCTCGAAGCCGTACGTGCCGCCACGACAGTGGCAGCACGGGTCGTGAACCACCCCGATACGTTGGGTGTGGTCAAAGCGGGCGCATTTGCCGATTTGCTTTTCGTTGATGGGAACCCCATAGAGGACATCAACGCCTTGCTGGACCAGGGGTCACGTCTATCTGCCATCATGAAAAATGGCGAATGGATCAAAAACACCCTCGTCCCATTACGTTAGGGAAAATACTTACGTGTCCACTACCTATTGATATACGTATAAAGCCGCACTAAGCTTGGCCTCAAGCACGCCACCTATATTCCGGTGTGCGTTCGAGCACCGAACTTATTCAAGGAAAAGCAATCATGGACGATTACAAACGGCGCAGTTACGGGGACGTGAACGTTGGTATGAAGGGCAAGGTGGGCATTGTCGTTGTCGACTTCCAGCTAGCGTTCACTCAAAAACAATATCCACTGGGAGGAGCACCGCTCGTTATGCGGGCACTGGACAACACCTCGCGCCTGCTAAAAGTGGCACGCGAACACCACGTACCCACGGCGTGCTGCTTCACGGCCTACAAATCCGAACGCGACGCGCCGCACTGGAAGATTTCTGCAGTGCTTGAGCAATTCAGGATCGATCACCCCAGCTCCGCGCTTGATCCGAAGATTTTTGACGACAGCTACGACCTCTTAGTGCGCAAGACTGGGCCGTCCATATTTTTCCAGACGCCGGTGGTGCCTTACTTCATCAAGGAAGGGGTAGAAACTGTCATCATTACCGGCTGCAATACCAGCGGCTGCATACGCGCTTCTACCATCGACAGCTTCCAGTGGGGGTTTCGCACGATCGTGCCCGAAGACTGCGTGGGCGACATTGAAGAAGGCCCCCACAAAGACAACCTGCGCGATGTAGGCCGGCGCTATGCCGATATCATCACTGCAGATGAAGCGATCAATTTTATAAAGAGCAGCAAAGCCAGCTCGTAGCCCATACAAAATGAGCACACAATCTGTACAGCATAGTGACCATGTGGATTACGAATCCATATTCGTCACTATGCCGATTGCGCAGATGGTGACTCAGGATCGCATCATCAAAGACTGCAGCCACACGTTTGCGACGATGTTCAACACCACCAGGGCGAACATGGTCAACCAGTCGACCCGCATCCTTTACCCAACGCAGGGAGATTTCGAACGCGCGGGCGACTCGGTCATGTCTGTACTCGCCCGAAACGGCAGCTACTCCGACTGCCGTATCATGCGAAAAACGAACGACGAACTTTTTTGGGTGACAATCCGAGGCTTCACTGCACGTCGCAAGGCTCCGTATCAAGAGGCGCTTTGGGTGTTTGCAGAGGTCAAGGCCCGGAATGCGGCAGCAGGCGAAGTGGCGGCGATTCAGCCAAACTACCCTCCTCCACGTCGCTCACTGACGCCGCGCGAGCGAGATATTGCTACGCTACTCATTCAGAACCTGACGGCCAAGGAAATTGGGCGCACACTGAGCATCAGCCACCGTACGGTGGAATTGCACAAAAGCCGGCTATTACGCAAGTTCGAGGCGAGCGACACACGCGCACTGGTTGACAGCCTGTTGCGCTAAGATGGCCCACGCGTGGAATGCGTTGACGCTCACTTTTTTCTAATTAAAGATAGATCTTCCGAACTATCTCTTCCTTTGTATCTGTGCTGCCTTTGATGTTCGTATCTTCGTGAATCGTACCACTGCGCAGAATAATGAAGCGGTCAGCCACGGCAAGCGCAAGATTAATATCTTGTTCCACCATCAGGATTGTCACCCCGTCAACCTTCAGGCGCCCGAAAATAGCCGCTATTTCATTCACAAACTGAGGGGAAAGCCCGCCCGAAGGCTCATCGAGCAGTAGCAGCTTCGGTCGGCTTACCAGAGCGCGTCCGATGGCCACCATCTGCTGCTCACCTCCAGAGAGCAAGCGCGTACGTTGTCGCTTGCGTTCGGCGAGACGAGGAAAGTAATTGTAGACCTGCACGAGACTGTCTTCGATGAACTCACGTCCGCGATTTCTACCTCCCAACCTCAGGTTATCTTCAACTGTCATATCAGGAAATAAATCTCGCTTCTGCGAGACCTGAACCACGCCGGCGCGAAACACGATATGCGGCGCGAGTTGCCCAATTTCAGTGCCATCGAGCATGATCGACCCGGCACTGGGTGACACGAAGCCGCTTATGGTATTTAAACAAGTCGATTTCCCGCTTCCGTTGGCGCCGAGCAGCACCACGAGCTCGCCCACAGATACCTCGAAATCAACGCCAAGCAATATTGGATGGTTGCGGTAGCCCGACTTTACATTGCGGACACTCAGGAGCAATTTAGGCATGGCCGAGGTATGCCTCCAACACTTCACTATTCTGGCGGATATCTTCTGGCGTACCATCGGCAATTTTCTTGCCATAATTAAGAACGACAATTCGGTCGGACACGCCCATTACCATCTCCATCGCATGCTCAATAAGAAGAATACCCAGGCCATGCTCACGCGCCAGCTTCTGTATCGTTTCCCTGAGCTGAATGCGCACCGGAGGCGCAAGCCCCACTGCCGGCTCATCAAGTAAAAGTAGTGGTGGGTCGGACGCGATGGCGCGCAAAATTTCCACCATTCTTTGTTGCCCACCAGATAACCCGTTTGCAGGGTCGTCTGCAGTATGTCCGATAGCCATAGTTTCAAGCAACTGTCGGGCTTTCAATACCGCCTCGTGCTCGTGAACCCTGGATTTTGAGCTACCCAATAACGAACCAAGCAGGGTGGAGGGCGTCTTGGTGTGCAAGCCAGTAAGTACGTTCTCTAAAACCGAGAGATCTCCAAAAAGCCCGCCATTCTGAAAGGTGCGTCGAATACCTTTTTTCGCGATCACATGCGCCGGTAGCCCATCGATACGTTCCCCACAAAAGCTGATTTGACCAGAAGTGATGCCTATATAACCCGTAATTGCGTTAAATAACGATGTCTTGCCCGCGCCGTTGGGGCCAATAACGGCAACGATCTCGCCTTGTTTCATTGAAAAATCCACGCCCGAAAGCGCTGCCAACCCGCCAAACTGGACATGAACATCAGACATCTTGAGAAAATCGGCCATGGTCAGTCTCCGCCGTGATACCGGTCGCGCAGAATCGGCACAAACCGGTACACCAGGCTGATGAGCCCTTTGGGCACAAATAGTAAGACGATAATAATGGCTCCCCCCATGAATAATTCGGCCACTCCCGGCCATTGCTGCGCCACCTCTGGAATGGCCGAGAGCACTACGGCTCCCAGCACTGAACCGGCCAAGCTACCGATGCCGCCCACGATCACCATGGCGAAATGCAGGATCAGTTCGGCCACACTGAACGCCTCGGGCGATACCAATTGAACATGGCCAGCGTAGAGTGAACCTGCAATGCCGATCACAAACCCTCCCCAGCCAAACCCTAAAACCACGTACTGCGCCGTTGGTATGCCTACCGCCGCTGCCGCGAGTTCATTGTCGCGCACCGCCATGAATCCCCGCCCAATACGTGAACGCAATAAATTAGACGTTGCCTTGACCAATATCACCACCACAATCAGAAAGAATATAAATTTCTTTAATTCTGTATCGAGAGTGAAACCAAAGAGCGTCGGGGCCGAAAGACTCATCCCGCCCGAACCCAATGTAAGCGATTCAGCATTCACATAGACCCACCGCATAAGCTCTACAAAGGCCAATGTAAGCATAGCCAGGTAGAACGACCGCACTCCGCGCAGCGCAGGCGCGCTCATTGCCACTGCAAACAGGCAGCTCACTAGCCCTGCAGGAATAATGGTTACCCAGAAGGGCCACCCCAAGTGATAAATCAGAATCGAGGTGGTGTATGCCCCAACCCCAAAAAACACCACGCTTGCAAACGCCAGCTGCCCCGTATTGCCAAGTATCACGTTGAAGCCAACAGTGATCAAAACATAGATCAGTACCAGATTCAGTACATACTGGATGTACGGATTGACCAGGTAGGCAAACAACAGGGCGATCAGCGGCAAAGCGTACAACGCCAGTCGCCTCACACGCTTTTTGCGACGTCCTGCCACGGCAGCGTCGGCTGCTACCCTGGGCTTTTCCAGCGAACCGGTGTCATTAGACACGCACCATCTCCCTTTGGCCAAATAACCCCGTCGGTCTTATCAGAAGCACAGCGATAATGACCAGATAAGCAGTAATTTCAATGAAATTTGTGGAAACGTAAGTTCCAAGCAGCAGCTCGATAATCCCCAGAAGCAGTCCACCCACCACTGCACCGAGCAACGACCCGAACCCGCCCAACGCCATCGCCGCAAAGCCGCGGATGAGCACCCACGCCGACATATCAGGATACAGAAGGGTGTTTGGCGCCAGCAGAATCCCGCCAATGGCCGCCAATGCCCCGCCTAAGCCCCACATGATTGCGTAAAAACGGTTCACATTGACGCCAATTAACGCCGCACCACGGGCCGACTGAAATACGGCCTGCGCAATCTTGCCTAAAGGCGTTACAAGGAATGCCAGTGCCAGGATAACTAGCAGCAGCGCAACCACAGCAGTGACGACAATGTCGCCACTGGAGAGCACCACGCCCTTGACCGTATACACGTGGTCCGGATAGATGGCAGGATACGTTAGTATCTGCGTGCCCGAGAACAAGCGTGCCACCCCGCGCAACGCATAGCCCACTGCAATGGCCATCATCGCAATAGATAAATGCGGCCCGGACAAAATAGGCTGAATGAACCCGCGTTGAATCACGTACCCCAGCACAGCGAGCAAGGCAATGCCCAGCAAAATAGCCAGTGGCATCGGTATGCCAAACGACACGGCGAAAACATACGTGGCGTACGCGCCGGCCATGACTAAATCACCATGACCGAAGTTCACCACGGTGGTGGCTTTGAATATAACGGTCATTCCGAGCGCCACCAAAGCGTAGAGTGCGCCGTGGGCGAGACCACTACTAATAAGCTGCGCAAGCATAAAAAACAGTTCCCAACACGTAACTGACCACTACCTGTGCACAGCTCTGCCGGCAACGGCAAAGCTGCGCATCAGCCCATTGTCAATCCAGGTTTGCCTTCTTATCCCAAGATTGAAACACTGCTCGCTGGCCGGCTTTGTCGTAGCCAACCACATACACAGTGTGCACACCCTGGTGGTCTTGCGGACTGAAGCTCATCTTGCCAGCAAGAATGCCCGTGTTGAAGTCCTTGAGTTGTTCCATTCCTTTATTAAATTTTTCGCGCGTGGGGTTGGGGCCGATTTCCTTCAGAACGTGTGCCACTGCCACCGCGCTACCCGGGCCATAAAAGGTGAAGTCAGTAATCTTCTGGCCTTTCTGTATATATTTCGCAATGATGTCCTGGAACTTGGCGAGATCTGGCGTGTTGAGCAGGCCGCGGTATTGATGCACCATGAAGAAGTTCTTCATTTCGGCCGGGCCACCCACACGCTGCTGAGTTTCCAGATAGTCCGCCCCCAGCGCACCGATCATGGGCACATCCAGCCCGAACTTATTGGCGGCCTTGATGAATATGGCCGATTCCGGCCCATACAGGACGGATACGATGAAATCGGGCTTGAGCTCTTTAAGGCGCAGAACCTGTGCGGTAGCGTCTGTTGCCCCACGTTCCATGCGAATGTTGGCAATAGGTGTAACCCCATGCTCTTTCAATACTTTAACGACAGTATCTGAGTAACCTTTGGCCCATTCATTGGAATGCTCGACAATAGCGATACGCTTGGCGCCTGGCTTACTCAGCGCGAATTTACCCATTTGTGTGCCAAAATCGTCGGCGGTTTGAACCGCTTGGAAGATATTGTGAACCACTGGCGCCGAAATATTCTGATTCGAGGCAGTGCCCGTCACAAACGGAACATCGGTGGCGGCAATCACGGGACGGAGCGCAAGACCAACTGCGCTACAGGCCACGCCATTGATGAGGAAAACTCCTTCCTGATAAATCAACCGCTTGGTAACGGCTACGCCACGCGCCGGATCGCACACCGTATCACCAAAAACAACTTTTATTTTGCGACCGTGGATGCCGCCGTGTGCATTAATATAATTGTAGTAAGCCTCTATGCCGTATCCGGCCGCGGCAAAATTAGAGACGGGTCCACTGAAGGGCGCGGGAACGCCTATGAGAATAGTATCTTTCGTAACTCCGGGTACAGAAGAACTGTCGGCTGCGGCAGAAATGCCGGTAGTTATTAACCCGAGTGCCGCAAAAATCAGCGGTAACATGCGTCTCATGGTACTCCTCCTTTGACTGCGTTTATTTAATAGTGTATGTAGCGCGTCCTAGCAATTCAGTTCAGTTCAATACAATTCAAAAACCCCCAATGTAAGTCAGCGACTCTCTGGCACCGCTAATAACCGAAACTGCGATACCTTATCATAAACAGCAAAATACCCGACTCGCCATTGGGGTATATACCGCAGCCGGCCACGCCTACGCTGCTACCGCCCGCTTGGTTTGCTGCGTTTCGCCCACGCGATCAAGATAGCCAAGGCAGGTTTCAACCGTTTCTACATCCCCAAATTTGGCGTCAATGTCAAACAGATTCCATAGCACGGCGCCGGGAACCCGGTCGCCAATCGCTTCCTTGACCGCAATGGTGCGAAAGCCATCGGCGAGACCATCACAGATGGTTTCGCGCACACAAGCCGAAGCGGTAACACCCGTAACCAGAATCGTATCAACGCCAGCCGAGCGCAAATAGCCTGCCAAATAAGTGCCGTGAAATGCGCTGGCGCGTTTCTTGATGAGCGTGAGCTCGCCTTCAATGGGCGCGATGCGCGAGTCGATCGCCCAAAGATCAGGATTCCCTTGGTTGACCGTCTCGATTGGAATCTTGTCGTGCCATAGCCCCATATCGGTGTTGGGGTTTTCCCTGTCTGTGATTTCATAGCAAGTGGTCACATGCACTACCGGCAGGTGGTACTTACGAAACCCTTTCAGCAGGGCCTGCATCGCCGGGATGATGCGATCATCCATGTGTTCACATGCGAATGCGTTGCCAGGCTGCGTCCATGCGTTGGCCAAGTCGACGCTGATCAATGCCGGCCGGTTGCCGAAACCCACACGACGCTGAAACCCACGCTCCTGATAACGACGCGTGGCTTCAGCAAACGCCGCTTCCAAAGCCTGCTCAAGTTTATCGGACATATCGTCTCCATTCCTGAAAAAATAGATAAATTACTAATTGATGGTACCAAGTAGCATCGCCAACCACCCTTCGATGAGAGTATAAAGACACGCTGGCGCCGTTTGATGCTAACCTCTTCTCGATTGATACCTTTTACGCAACGTACGACCTATAGTGACCAAAGCTGGCTCCGACACCAAACCACAGATCAATTTCAACTTGCGGCAGGTGCGCGCGTTCCTGACGGTGGCAAGTGAGCTGCATTTTCGGCGAGCAGCCGATCACCTCTTCATCAGTCAATCCGCGTTAAGCCGCAGTATTCTCGCTCTTGAAATGGCGGTTGGTACCCCTCTGCTAGAGCGTTCCACACGCAAGGTGCAGCTTACCGACGCCGGCTTGGCCTTCGCCGAAGAATGTCGGCATGCCTTAAGCTATCTTGAACGCGCCAGCCGGGCGGCCAACGCTGCGGCCGACGGCCGCCGCGGCCGATTGCGTATTGGATACATGAGTTTTGCCATCAGCGGCGGCCTGCCTGCCCTACTGCGCGGATACTGGAAGCAGTCTCCCGACGTCATCACCGACTTGGAATATGCGCCTAGTGCACAGTTGCGTGCGGCCGTTCTCGATGGCTCGATTGATATTGGTTTTGTTATAGGCAAGGTT
>JBDTLC010000053.1:0-10286 GCA_039935015.1 Paralcaligenes sp.
ATGACATCGCTCATGAACAGCAACGGAATCAACACGGCGATCAAAGACAGGGTGAGGGATATAAGCGTAAAGCCGATCTGCGATGCACCTTTCAAGGCTGCGTTCAGTGCCGTCTCGCCCGCCTCAATATGTCGCGCGATATTCTCAATCATCACGATAGCGTCGTCGACCACAAAACCGGTGGCAATGGTAAGCGCCATCAGGGTCAGGTTATTGATGCTGAACCCTGCCAGATACATGACGCCAAAGGTGCCGACGAGCGACAGCGGCACCACCACGCTGGGAATAAAAGTAGCTGTCCAGCTACGCAAGAAAACGAAGGTGACCAACACCACCAGCACCACAGCCAATATCAGTTCGATACGCACATGATTGATGGAGTCGCGTATGGTTTGCGTCCGGTCCGTGGCCACAGACACATCCACACCCGCGGGCAATGCTTGTTTCAACGTTGGCAGCAAGGCCTCTACACGATCCACGACGTCAATGACATTGGCCCCGGGCTGGCGCTGGATACTCAGCAAAATGGCCGGAGTTTTACCTACCCACGCCGCCTGACGTATATCTTGGGCATCTTGCTGCGTGTGGGCGACATCGCGCAGACGCAGCGGCGCGCCATTCTGATAAGACAATATCAGCTGATCGTAATCTGCGACCGATTCGATCTGGTCATTGGCATTGATGGTGGTGGAACGCTGCGGGCCGTCCAGATTACCTTTGGGTTGATTGGTGTTGGCAGTTGTGACGGCCGTGCGTATATTGGCCAGCGTCAGGCCGTGTGCGGCCAGAACCTGCGGATTCGCCTGAATGCGCACAGCCGGTCGCTGACCCCCCGCAATGCTTACTAGGCCAACCCCGGATATTTGCGATAGCTTTTGCGCCATCCGTACGTCGATCAGGTCTCTGACCTGGTACAAGGGCAAGGTCGGCGAGGTAATCGCCAGGCTGATCACGGGCGTATCGGCCGGGTTGACCTTGTTGTAGGTTGGAGGTGTAGGCAAGTCGCTGGGCAGCAAGTTGGAAGCAGCGTTGATAGCCGCCTGGACTTCCTGTTCGGCCACGTCCAGAGGCAAGCCCAAATCGAACTGCAAGGTAATCATGGACGAGCCACCCGAACTGGACGAACTCATCTGTGACAAACCGGGCATTTGGCCAAACTGGCGCTCCAGCGGCGAAGTCACCAACGCTGTCATCACCCTGGGGCTGGCGCCCGGATACAAGGTGACTACGGCTATGGTGGGGTAATCTACTTCGGGCAGCGCCGACACGGGCAGCATCCGGTAGGCAAGTATCCCCGAAATTAGCAGCGCAAACATCGCCAGGGTAGTGGCGACGGGCCTCAGGATAAACAAACGCGAGAGATTCACTGGCCGCGAACCTAATGACGAGCGCGCGGGGTGGGCGTCGTGGCCGGTGCGGCCGGTAGTTTGGCGGCAGACGCCGCGGCGGATTTGGCCGAAGCATCGGCCTTCATCACCTCTACTTTGGCGCCCTCACGCAAGCGGTCCACGCCTTCCGTCACGACCTGCTGGCCCGCCGTAAGGCCGGCCGTCACAGCCACCTGCTTGCCATCAATGGTGCCAGTGGTAATGGGCTGAATATGCACTGTGCTATCGGCCTTAAGCACATAGACGAATGCCCCAATCGAACCTTGCTGTACGGCGCCCGTGGGCACCACCAGCGCCTGATCATTGCTGCTCACCCGCAAGCTTACATTGACGAATTGATTCGGAAATAGAGCGTCGTCGTCATTGGCGAACCGAGCCTTGAGCTTGAGCGTGCCCGTGGTGACATCAATTTGGTTATCAACCGACATCAGTTCGCCGCTGGCAATTTTTAGCTGATCGTCGCGACCATAAAGATCGACAACCAATTTTTGCCCCTTGTGCATGGCAGCCAAAACTGCCGGCAACTGCACCTGAGGCAAGGTAAAAATGACGGAAATGGGTTGAGTCTGGGTAATAACGACCAAGCCCGTGGCGCTTGATGCAGAGACCAAATTGCCCTGATCCACCGCGCGCAGACCCAGCCGCCCCGAAATTGGCGCTGTGATGCGTGTAAAACTTAACTGCAATGCAGCGCTATCGACGGCCGCCTGATCGCTTTTTTCCGAGCCCATGTACTGCTGAACCAACGCCGCCTGAGTGTCTACTTGCTGCTTGGCGATGGAGTCTTGCTTGTACAGAGTCTGGTAACGTTGCAAGTCACGCCGGGCATTTTGCAATAGAGCTGCGTTTTGCTTCTGCTGACCCTGAGCCTGTTCCAGCGCAACCTGGAAAGTACGCGGATCAATCTGCGCGAGCAAGTCGCCCTGCTGCACTTTCTGCCCTTCGGTGAAGTTGATCTTCTTTAATTGACCGCTAACCTGACTGTTTACCGTAACAGTATTGAATGCCGTGACGGTGCCAATTGCACTCAAGGAGTAGTTAATTCGACCAATTGTGGCCGGCGCGATTAGCACCGGGACCGCGCCGGAAGTGCCTCCGCGGAAGCTGGACGTGCGTTTCGCATTTTTGTTAAGAACCCAATACCCTGCGCCCAGCATAACTGCAATAACGATAGCCCAAACCCAGACTCGGGTATGGCGAGGCCGATTTGGTTCGGCGCGAGGGTCCAACATACACAACTCTCCCTTCAGCGGGTGGCAACTGTGCCATTCTCGCTGATTTGAGACCTTGGCGAACAGGAATATATGAAAACTGACATCGAGTGCAACAACTAATTACCGAAGCAATTGCGCTCACAACGGGTGCCGAAACGTTAGCGATAGGCGCGTTTTCGTAGTGGTACCCCTTGTGGATACCAAAAAAATTAGCGACTACTGCCGTTATTTGGCGCAGGCCGCCGCAAAGCAAAGACGGGCCTATGAGCATGATTTGACGCTATATGTTGCAACGCGCCAGTTTGAAGGCCACATCGCGCGTTACCGGCTGTGGCTTCAAATCGCAATCTTGCGCCGCAAAACGAATCCATATGACGTACTTATTGGCGCTCATTTCGGGGAACACTCGCAGATCCGCCTCTACCCATACGCGCAGCATCTGGAAGGTTTTACCGCTAAGCATTTCTTGATAGGCGCCCTGCTTGGCTTCAAGATCGACGATATCGCTGGAGTCTCGCATCAGCCGCAAGCATAGGGACAAGCCCTTGTACAGAGGTAAAAACGGGTTGATCCATTGTTTGAGATCTTGCAGGCGGACATCATAAGGCTTGATTTGCCAGGAGAAATACGAAGGCATGTCGACCTGCGAGGAGCCGCCAGGCACGGCAATGCGCCCGCGCAAGCTTGCGAGCCATTCGTTGTCACGCAATATCTGCCCAACCCTGCCTTGCGAACCAAGCTCGGCACTACTGGTCTGGATTTCGTCGAGCAAGGCATCGAGCGTAGCCGAATCGACGCTCGGATGCTGGCGCAAAGCACCAAGCGTGCTGCGCTGACGCTCGAGATCTTGCACAATCGAGCCCCGCAGATCTGTGCGGTCGCATATATCGAGCACATCGAAAAGCGTTGCGACGGCCACTTGCTGATGACGTGCGTCAGCACCTTCCACGAAAAAAAACAGTCTGTCGAACAAATGCTCGACTCTGAGCAAAGCCCTAACGCGTTCGTTGCAAGGATATTCGTAAAGAATCACGCGACAACAATCCCTTTTTTAGCAGAGGCATTTCCAGCCGCCTAACCCTGCTGTCGTGCCGAAGAACACCAGTGCCTATGCACCACGCAAGCGCGCTGCCTAAGCTGGGCAAGTGTCGTATGCGCATCATTGACCACCACATCGTCAGCAAGTGCCAGCCTATCATTACGCGTTGCTTGCACTGACATAATACGCGCAATAGCCTCTGGAGTCAGCCCACTGCGGGCCTGTACTCGCTTGACCTGTGTTGCCCGATCGCAGTCAACGACGCAGATCCGGTTGACACGATCGCGCCAGCGACCAGACTCCACCAACAAAGGCACTACGAACACAAGATAACATCCTTGCGCCCGAGAGGCACGTTCTTGTGTAACGACACCTATCATTGGATGAATAATGGCTTCCAGACGACCTCGGGCTTTCGGGTCAGTGAACACGATCTCACGCATGCGACCTCTGTCCAGAGAGCCGTCCGGCGCAATCACGCCAGGCCCGAACTGCTCGCGGATGTCGTTGATGGCACCGCCACCCACAGCCGTAAGCTCGTGAGCGATCTGATCCGTGTCAATGACCGCAGCGCCCCACTCTTTAAAAAAATCGGCGACGCGACTTTTCCCTGACCCGATGCCACCCGTTAACCCTATCTTGTACATAGATCAAGCCAAGTCGCTAAAAGTATGACTGTACATCAGGGCCCAATGCCAGGGCGACCGCACCGCTGGCCGCCAAGAACGGCCCGAACGGGTAGGACGTACCGAGCCGAAAGCTTTTCTGACGCAAAAACGCCGCCACTACGCCAGCGACGCAAGCAACCAGCAACACATAAGGCAAGCTGAAAATGCCCACCCAGGCCCCCAACGCCGCTAACAGCTTGAAATCGCCATAACCCATGCCGGCGCGACCCTTCCATAACGCGAATAACCAGAACAGAATCCACAGGAATCCGTAACCCGCGACAGCCCCGGCCAGCGAATGATGCAAAGACACAGGGCCCCCCACCCACGCGGCCGTCAGACCTAGCCAAAGCAAAGGAGAAGTCAGTGCATCGGGAAGCAAAGCCAGTTGGTCATCCACCACGGACAGGATCAGCAATAGATTCAGAGCCGCCAAGGTCGACCAAAAACCGAAACCCAAAGCGTAACGGTGCACCAGTACCCAGGCCAACCCTGCCATAGCCATCGCGGCGCCACACCGCACCCACAGCGTCAGCGACGATAAGCCGCTGCCCGGATGCGCCTTATCGCCGGACTGCAGTTGCGCAGCCAGTCGTGCTGCATACCGGTACGCAAAGCCGGCGCTCCACCACGCACCCAAGATTGCAGCCAACATACCCGCGAGACCCAGGAGCAGAGGCTCCCATTGGGCTGTTAAATGAGATAACAAGATAGGATCTGCTCCTAATACAACAATAATTGCGTAGAATGCAGAATGCTCTTAATTGATGGAATTTTGTATGTCTGCCCATGCATCGAACACCCTGCGGCCCATTTTGTACACTCTGGGGCTTGCACTGACAACCCTGATTCTTGCCGGTTGTGCCCAACTACGCACGCCCGGTTACTACGACGTACAACACGACAGTACCCAAAGCGACGCGCAAGCACAGGCGCAAGGCCGCGACCAGACCAAAGCCCCGTCACAAGTACAACTGAGTTTCGGCAATAGCCGAAAAGGGGGTCAAAACGACCAGGCCGGCACGGCTTCACCTGCGGCTCTGGCTGCAGCGCCCGCCGCAACACCGGCGCTTGCCGAAGCCAAAACATTTCTGGGCACCATCCCGTGTCTGGTCAACGGCAATGCCTGTTCGGCCACCCGCGTAACGCTTACCCTGGCGCCAAACCGTGAATGGCGCGCACGAACCCTGACCCTTGACGGCGCCAATGCCAACCACAGCCAAGTCCAGCAAGGCTGCTGGAGTGTCATTGGCACATCGCCACTACGCATACTGCTGCAGTTGACAAACCAGAACACTAAGGCCGACCTAAGCTTTATCAACAACGACCAACTGCATATAAATACAATTGACAACATCACGCCGAATCTGGATTACCGCCTTACTCGGCAAGCCGACATCGATGCGATAAGCGAGCTGAATAAGTCTCAGGCCACGAGCTGCGGCAAATAAAAAAGCGCGCAATGCTTAAGGGGCAAGCACGCAACGCACCAGTTCAACGGCGTTCCGCACTCGCATTTTCTGGAATATCCGTGCACGGTGAGCTTCAACCGTGCGTTGGGACACGCCCAGTTCAGCGGCAATGATTTTGTTGGGCTTACCCATGGCCACATACGCCATGACATCGCGTTCGCGCGGGGTCAACGTCGGAAAACGCGTTTCATTCAAACTTATAGCAACGTTCATGCTGATCTCCTTCTACCGTCCATAAATGTAGGGCGAATTCTGGCATGAACAGCCCGCGAAGTCGCCTGTCAGTTCTGACACCAAAAGCGCTTGCATAATAGACAGATTTGATACAGGCCCGGGCGGCTTTCCCTCATAGCGCCAAAGTGCCATCACCTTTGGCACCCGCAATACGTGCGGCTACAAGACGTACCTGTTGGTCAACGGCAGCCCTCGCGGCCACCACGACTGGCTGCCACAACGGTAAACCGCCAAGAGGTCATCTATATTTCCAGATTATCGATCAGGCGTGTTTTGCCTAGCCGTGCGGCCGCCAGAACGACCAAAGGCTCGCCAACACAGATTTCTTCTACAGTAGGTGAGTTAAGGTCGCGCTGACGGCGCAACGACACATAGTCGGGCGCCCAGCCGCGTTCGACTAGTGCGGCGACGGCCTGTCCTTCCAGCTCTGCCTGATCCGACTGGCCTGACTTGATCTGCGCCTGCATTTTTTGCAGCGTAGCATACAAGAACGGCGCCACTTCGCGTTCGTTCGGCTGCAGGTACATATTGCGCGAAGACAAGGCCAGACCATCGGTGTCGCGCACAGTTTCATGGGCCAACACCTCTACAGGCAACTGAAACTGCCGGCACATATTGCGCACCACCATGAGCTGCTGATAGTCTTTTTTGCCAAAGACGGTCACCGCAGGCTGTACGCAAGCGAACAGTTTCATCACGACGGTACAGACGCCAGTGAAAAAGCCGGGCCGGAAATGGCCTTCGAGAATGTCGCCTAAATCGGCCGGCGGCAGCACTTGGTAGTTTTGCGGCTCTGGGTACATTTCGCGTTCGTTCGGAGCAAACAAAACATACACGTCACGCTCGCGTTCAAGTTTTTCAATATCGGATTGCAATGTGCGCGGATAGAGATCGAAATCTTCGTTGGGCCCAAACTGCAGACGATTGACGAATATGCTGGCCACCACCGGGTCGCCATTCTGGCGCGCCAGCTTCATAAGCGATAAATGCCCCTTGTGCAAATTGCCCATGGTTGGCACAAACGACACGTGCAATTGCCCCCGCAACTGATCACGCAGTTCTTCAATCGTATGAACAACTTTCAAAAAACCCTCCTCCGACACGAAAAAATCGTGCACCTCCCGTCTGTTTACACCTCTGTGCGAGTGTATGACAAGCGTACATAAATGGGGGCATACGGCTCGGCCTGCGTAATATCGAGCAAAGACTCGCGAGCGAGCTCTAACATAGCCAGAAAATGCACCACGATCACCGCTGCAGTGTCGCCCGCCTTAGCGCGGAGCATGAATAATTCGGTAAATTCCATGAATCGCACATCATGCAGAGAGCGAAGTATCTGGCTCATATGATCGCGTACAGAAAGCTGCTCACGCGTGATGTGATGATGCGCGTTGAGCTTTGCACGCCGCATTATTTCCACCCAGGCGCTACGCAAGTCTTCCGGACTGACCTCGGGTAGCATGCGCGCCACGCTCAGGTCCATTAAGGCATGGCTACGTAGAAAATCGCGACCAGCCTGAGGCAGAGCATCAAGTTTGCGTGCGGCCAGTTTCATTTGCTCGTATTCCAGCAAACGACGCACCAATTCGGCGCGCGGATCATCCGGCTCTTCTCCGGTATCGCTTTTTTTAACCGGCAGCAACATCCGTGACTTGATTTCAATAAGTAGCGCTGCCATCAGTAAATACTCGCCGGCCAGTTCAAGATTCTGGTCGCGAATCTGCTCGACGTATGACAGGTACTGTTGGGTGACCTCGGCCATGGGAATGTCGAGCACGTTGAAATTTTGCTTACGTATCAAGTAAAGCAGCAGATCCAAAGGCCCCTGGAAGGTCTCCAGAAACACTTCCAGCGCATCGGGCGGGATGTAGAGATCTTGCGGCATGGTAAACAGCGGCTCGCCATACAGGCGTGCCAGCGCCACGTTGTCGACGACATTGGGCGTGCTGTCAACCGAAGGCTGAACCAAGGCGTCGATCTGGCTGGCCGCAACAACAGGCACCGGTATCCCCGTGCTTAGAAGTTTTGGTAATATACATACGGCTCCTGAGGCACGCGTGCCGCACGGAAGCCCTCTTGGTCTTGTGCATCGATTTGTTTGTCCCACAAACGAGCTCGGCCATCGCGCTGGCGGGCTTCGGTGCCGGGGTGCTTTGCCTTGTACTGATTTATGAACTGAGTAATTTCGGATTGATAATTTTTGGCCATGATGCGCTGCTCAGTTAAGTGTCAAGGCTCCAGTTTACTTCAGTCAAACAAAGTTAGAATGCTTCCATGGATTCCAGCGCGGTTGCACCTCTCCCATCGCCCCAGCCAGACCGCGAACGCGCCGCCATACGCATGATTCCGTTCATCGTGGGTTGTGCGCTATTCATGCAGATGCTCGACTCAACGGTAGTAGCCACGGCATTGCCGGTGATGGCCGCATCGCTGCACTCGACCCCGGTGCAGATGAATATTGTCATCACCAGCTATCTGCTTGCCACAGCCGTATTCGTTCCGATCAGCGGTTGGGCAGCCGACCGGTTTGGCAGCAAACGGGTGTTTATCGCCGCTATCGCCCTATTTTCGATCAGTTCAATCGGCTGCGCACTCTCACAAGACCTGATTCAACTGGTGCTTGGGCGCATTGCCCAAGGCACGGCAGGCGCCATGATGGTGCCAGTCGGGCGGATCATCTTGTTGCGCAGGATACCCAAGACCGAGCTGCTCAAAGCCATGGCATTTCTGTCCCTGCCTGCACTGATCGGCCCCGTTATTGGGCCGCCTTTGGGCGGCTTTTTAGTCGATTACGCCAGTTGGCACTGGATATTCCTGATCAACGTGCCCGTGGGTATTATGGGAATTGCGCTGGTTGTGCGCTACATACAAGAAGACTATCTTACGGAACGGCCCAAACTGGACTGGCTCGGCTTTATCTTGAGCGCCGTCAGCCTGGCCTCGCTGGTTTCGGGCTTCGAGGCCGTGGGCCACAGTTCCATGTCGGTCCAGTACGTGCTGATCTTGATCGCTATCGGGCTGGTCTGTGGCCTTTTATATATCTGGCACGCCAAGCACGCCGCTTATCCGATTATTGACCTGAATCTGCTGCGCACGCCCACCTTCGCCATCGCGACCCTGGGGGGCAACCTGTGCCGCTTTGCCATTGGAGCAATGCCCTTTCTACTGGCCATTTTGCTGCAAGTGGGCTTTGGCCTGTCGGCATTTTCCGCCGGCATGATCACCTTCACCAGCGCGGCGGGCTCAATGCTTATGAAACTGGTCGCCACGCCCATCATCCAGCACTTCGGCTTCAAACGCGTGCTGATGTTTGACGCGTTGGTCGCGGGCGCCTTCGTTGCCATGTGCGGTCTGTTCCGGCCCGACACGCCGGTCTGGCTGATGGTGGCTATCCTATTGATAGGCGGATTCTTCCGATCGCTAATGTTCACCGCCGTTAACACCCTGACATACGCCGACATCAGCTCCGAGCACATGAGCCGCGCCAGCAGCTTCGCCGCCATGGCGCAGCAATTGGGCATCAGCCTGGGCGTCAGCTGCGCAGCAGTCACCCTGAATGTCAGCATGAGCTGGCGCGGCGCCACACACCTGGCACTAGTTGACATCATCTGGGGCTTTATGGTCGTCGGCGTGCTGGCCGCCTCGTCAATATTTTCATTCGCCCGCTTGGCATCCAACGCCGGCGATCATCTGCATCAAAATAAAAAAGTCGCCAAATTGAGATAAACCGACTCTGCGCGCGGGAAGGGGTGGCGCTACACGTCGGCCAGCAACATCACCAGCTTGCAATCAGGGCGGGTGGCCAGACGGAAGGTAATCTGCCGGTAGCTCAAGATACCCAGGTCGGGATGCTTGAATTCGCGCCGGCCTCCTTCACGCTCGACCACCGTCTGGCGTGTCCACCAGTGCATGAACACCGGGCTGGTTTGTACCAGATCGTCGACGAGGGCCCGGATATCGGGCTCATCGGCATGAGCCCCCGCATCGGCCCGAAATTCGGCCACCACCCGGCGCGCGCGCTGCTCCCAGCCCACCACCAATTCACGCGCAGCGGCATCTTGAAAAATATAACGCAGCAAATTGGGCTGCTCGCTGCGATCTGGCCACCCATCAAACAAACGCAACATGGGTTGATTGCGTGCCAGAATGTTCCAACAACGATCCAGTATATAGGCAGGCGCCGTAATGCTATATACGCAATCGGCCAGATCTGAAGGCAGTTCGCGCGCCTGCTCGCGTATGTGATCGGGGTCGGTGCACTCGGCCAATTC
>JBDTLC010000054.1:0-12626 GCA_039935015.1 Paralcaligenes sp.
GTATCGATGATTGTTAACGGTTTCTGTAAAGAAGTGTTCAAGGAACTACCCATGGAGTTTGCAGTCGAGGCGCAGAAGCTGCTCGGCGTAAGCCTGGAAGGCAGCATAGGTTAAGGAGAAAGAAACATGCTGGATATTAAAGATCTGCACGCCTCAGTTGAAGGTAAAACTATTTTGCGCGGCCTTGATCTGGTCGTGCGGCCCGGCGAAGTTCACGCCATTATGGGGCCAAATGGTGCGGGCAAAAGCACACTCTCGCAAGTGTTGGCCGGGCGAGATAGTTTTCGGGTCGATAGCGGCTCGGTACAGTGGTATGGGCAAGATTTGCTGGCCATGCCAGCCGAAGAGCGCGCCCGCGCCGGGTTGTTTCTGGCGTTTCAGTACCCTATTGAAATCCCAGGGGTGTCCAATGCCTATTTCTTGAAGGCGGCGGTCAACGCGGTGCGCCGTCATCGCGGCCTGCCTGAGCTCGACGCTATGGACTTTCTCAAACGTGTCAAGAGCGAAATGAAAACCGTAGGCATGAGCCAGGAATTCCTGTATCGCTCGGTCAACGAAGGTTTTTCTGGCGGCGAGAAAAAACGCAACGAGGTTCTGCAGATGTCGCTGCTCGAGCCGAAGTTGGCAATTCTCGACGAAACCGATTCGGGGCTCGACATTGACGCGCTTAAGATCGTGGCCGATGGGGTTAATCGTTTGCGCACGCCCGAACGCTCGCTGATTGTCATCACACACTATCAGCGTCTGCTGGACTATATAGTGCCCGATTATGTGCATGTGCTGGCGCAAGGACGCATTGTGCGCTCGGGCGGACCCGAGTTGGCGCTTGAGCTTGAAGAGCGTGGTTACGGTTGGCTGGACATTGCGGTTCCGACGCAGGAGAGGGCTGCGTTATGAGCGCCGTACAAACCTGGGTAGGCGAGTTTCAGCGTCGCGCGGCCACATTGCCAGGCGCGCGTGCGCCGTGGCTCTCGGCCCGTCGCCAGCGCGCCATGGATCGTTTTGCCGAGCAGGGCTGGCCCCATTCGAAACAAGAGAACTGGCACCATACATCGCTGGCCTTGCTTGCACAGCAAACGTTCGAGGCACCGCAGGCGCGGGCCGATGCCAAGGCGCTTCTTGACGCTCTGCGTCAGGCTGAAGACGGTCACTGGCTGGTCTTTGTAGACGGCCGGCATGAACCGGGCTTGTCGCAGGTGGGTGCTTTACCCGAGGGCGCTCGCATCGATACCCTGGCTGCACTGCTCGATGCCGGCTATGACGACATTCAAGAGTTTTTCGGCGCGGACGATGATGGTGCCAGTACACAGGCGCTTAATTTGGCGCTGGCAGCCGATGGCGCCGTGATTCGTCTGGCGCAAGGCGTGGCTCTTGAGGCGCCTGTTCATCTCGTTTTCATTGCTAGCGCAAAGGGTGCAAGCTTTCCGCGCAACCTGATTATCGCTGAGGAAAATTCTCAGGCAACTATCGTTGAGCATTATCTGGGCGCAGAGGGCGCGGTGACCTTCACCAACGCTGTCACGCGTTCTCATTTGGGCACAGGCGCCCACATCACTCACGCCAAACTGCAGGAAGAAGGCGAACAGGCCTTTCATCTGCAGGCTATCGAGACCATCCAGACGAAGGATTCGGTATTTAATTCACACGCGCTGTCTTTCGGCGCCAGGTTGGCTCGCACGGATATCGGCACGCGCTTTAACGGCGACGGCTGCGAAACCCTGTTCAATGGTTTGTATTATGCCAATGGACGCCGCCATGTAGATCATCACACGCGCATCGATCACGCAAAACCTCATGGCACTAGTCGTGAATATTACCGAGGCATACTCGATGGCTCTGCGCGAGGTGTGTTTGCCGGCCGTATTTATGTCGCACTTGGGGCCGATCGCACCGATGCTCTGCAGCGTTCCGACAATTTATTGCTCTCGCGCTTGGCCGAGGCCGATACGCGTCCCGAACTTGAAATTTATGCCGAAGATGTCAAATGCGCGCACGGCGCGACAGTCGGACAGATCAATGAAGACAGTCTGTTTTATTTGCGTACGCGCGGCTACGATGTTGCGCATGCGCGCAATCTTCTCACTTACGCATTTGCAGCTGAAGCTTTGGCCCGTATTCCGCTGGATTCTCTGCGCCGCCGCGCGGCGCTGGCCATCCGGGCGCGTTTGCCTGGCGGCGAATTGCTAGAGGAACTGGCATGAGCGCCCCCGAACTTTTCCCATTGGCTACGCAGCGCATGCAGCAAGCGCAAGATTTTCCGATTTTGCAGCAACTCGTGCGCGGTAAACGTCTGGTCTACCTGGATAACGGTGCGACCACGCAAAAGCCCAATGTGGTGATCGAGGCCGAGCGCAATTTTTACCTTCACGATAATGCCAATATTCATCGCGGAGTGCACTGGTTGTCGCAACGAGCAACCGATATCTATGAAGCAGGTCGCGAACGGGTACGCAGCTTTCTTAATGCGGCCAGGCCAGAGGAAATCGTTTTTACGCGAGGAACGACCGAGGCTATTAATTTAGTGGCTTATAGCTGGGGCCGGGCCAATCTTGCGTCTGGCGACGAAATCGTGCTAAGCGGCATGGAGCATCACTCCAATATTGTGCCTTGGCAATTAATTGCCGAACAGGTTGGTGCGATCTTGAAAGTGGTACCTATCAATGACCGGGGCGAGCTAGACATGGATGCCTACCGATCGTTGCTGGGGCCCAAAACCCGTTTGGTTGCTATAGCGCATGTCTCCAATGCGCTGGGCACTGTCAATCCTGTTGCCGATATCGTTGCGCAAGCGCATGCCGTTGGCGCCAAGGTGCTGGTCGATGGCGCTCAGGCTGTGGCGCATCAGGCGGTGGACGTTCAGGCGCTCGATTGCGATTTTTATGTGTTTTCGGGACACAAGCTATACGCGCCAACCGGCACGGGCGCCTTGTATGCGCGGTATGAGTTGTTGCACGCCATGCCGCCCTGGCAAGGCGGTGGCGACATGATTCGCACAGTCAGTTTCGAACGCAGCACGTATGCCGATGTGCCTCAGCGTTTTGAAGCAGGCACCCCTAATATCGCAGGTGTAGCAGGCCTGGCTAGCGCCATTGCCTATTTGCAAGAGTTGGGCATGGATCAGATTGCCGCTCACGAGCAGGCCATACTCGCCTATGGAACCGAAGCCTTGTTGCGCGTACCGGGCTTGCGCTTGATCGGCACCGCTACGCACAAGGCCGCTATCCTGTCTTTTGTGCTCGATGGCATTCATCCGCACGATCTGGGCACCATTCTGGATATGGAAGGTATAGCCATACGCGCGGGTCATCACTGCGCCATGCCGGTCATGACGCGTTTCGGGATACCGGGCACCGCCCGCGCTTCCCTGGCCTTGTATAACAATGAAAGCGACATCGATGTGCTGGTGGCTGGCATTCGCAAGGCGCAGGACATGTTTGGCGGCAAGGGGCGGGCATGAGCGACTTCAGCGGCGATTTACGCGAGCTTTATCAGGAAGTGATCTTCGATCACAATCGCAACCCGTGCAACTTTCACGCGATGGCCGATGCGACCAATACGGCAGAGGGCTACAACCCTTTATGCGGTGACCAGCTAACGGTTTATTTGCGTACTGAAAAGGGCGTAGTGGCCGATATCAGTTTTGTCGGGCATGGCTGCGCCATTTCAACCGCTTCGGCGTCATTGATGACCGAAGCCGTGAAAGGCATGCCGGTGGCTCAGGTTGAAGCTCTGTTTGACGACATGCATGCCATGCTGACGCAGACCAAGCCGCAAGGCCGCGATTTTGGCAAACTTGAAGTATTGGCCGGCGTGCGTGAGTTCCCGGCCCGCGTCAAATGTGCGTCGCTGGCCTGGCACACGCTGCATAATGCGTTGCTTGCGGCACGTGAGACGGCACAAACGGAATAAGGAAGAGATGTAATGGATAGCCGTATGCATGAAGTAGAACTGACTCGCGATTGTGCGGCGGTTCAAGTGCCCTGGGGTTCGGCGGTAACGCTAGACATGGGTAGCCGTGCGCAGATTACGCAACAGCTGGGCGGTAGCTACACGGTCTTGGTGGGCGGCAATTTATATCGCATCAATGGCACTGATGCCGATGCGTTGGGCTTGTCGGCAGATGAACAAGAAGGGGCGGTGGTGCCCGAGGGGCCGGCCACAGCCGAGTCAGTCGAATCGGCGGCTTGGGAACAGCTGGCTACTTGTTTCGATCCCGAAATTCCCATCGATATAGTCAACCTGGGCCTGGTTTATAGCTGTTTGGTCAGCGAGATGGAAAACGCCCGTTTTAATATTGTCGTCAAAATGACTCTGACGGCTCCCGGTTGCGGGATGGGCACGATGTTGGCTGATGAGGCGCGAGCCAAACTTCTGGCGATTCATGGCGTGGAAGATGTTACGGTTGACTTGGTGTGGGATCCTCCATGGAGCCGAGAGATGATCAGCGAGGTGGCGCGTCTGGACATGGGCTTGTATTGATGCGCTTGGGTTCAGCAGCACGACGATGTTTGGCGCCCACAAGGGGTGCCATTACATGATTCACGGATATGTTTTTGTAGCGGCACTCCTTGTGGGTGCCATTTTTGATAACGGACACATTACAAGGCAGTCATGGCTCATCCTCGCTGGATAGTTAAAGAAAACGACATAGCAGGCTATCATCCGGCGAACCACACGGGAACTCTGAATCGCCGGCTTATTGGCCCAGAGACAGTGGGCTCCCAGCATGTGGAGGTCTTGTTGGGGGTGATCGAAAAGAACCAGGGAGCGCTGCCTCATGCACATCCCGGCATCGAGCAGGTTTGCTATCTGCTCTCCGGTAGCGCAGTGGTCGAACTCGATGGCGAACGCGGAGAATTGCAGCCTGGCGATTGTTGTTATTTTCCGGCCGACAAAAAACACGTATTCATGGTGACCAGCAGCGAACCCGCTCGGGTGCTGGTGATCTACTCGCCCCCTTATGAAGAAAATCCTGCCCGAGTGATTCGATAACAATATTTTGCAAATTGGCCATGGAAGATAAAACAATGACGGTTGAGAACGTAGGCCCTTTGGCGGGGATACGGGTTCTGGATTTAAGCTCGGTGATCATGGGGCCGTTTGCTACGCAGATTCTGGGTGACCTGGGCGCAGACGTCGTAAAGATCGAGTCTCCTTCGGGCGACAACATGCGTGCAGCGGGCCCGATGCGCAATCCTGGCATGGGTGCCATCTATCTGCATCTGAATCGTAATAAGCGCTCGGCGATGATAGATTTGAAAACGCCGCAAGGACGCGATGCATGTCTGGAATTGGCCAAAACGGCTGATGTATTGTTGTACAACACGCGGCCGCAAGCGATGGCTCGCTTGGGCTTGGCTTATGCCGATGTGGAGCGTGTCAATCCGAAACTGGTGTATGTCGGGGCCTACGGTTTTGGAGGGCGAGGGCCGTATGCGGGAAAGCCCGCTTACGATGATTTGATTCAAGGTATGACGGGGCTTGCTTCTTTGTATCAGCAGAGCTCGGGTGGTCTGCCTCGTTACGCGCCTCTGGCACTGGCCGATCGCGTCGTGGGCATGCATGTGGCGATCGCCATGCTGGCAGGAGTGCTGCAGGCTCGGTCGTCGGGCGTCGGCCAGCAGATAGAAGTACCTATGTTCGAGGCCATGTCGCAACTGGTTCTGGGCGATCACTTAGGAGGGCAGACGTTTAACCCGCCGATTGGGCCGTCGGGCTATGCACGTTTACTGACGGAAAACCGGCGGCCATATGCTACATCGGACGGCTACGTGTGTGTGCTCATCTACAACGACAAACAATGGCGTTCATTTTTCAATTTGATCGGTAGGCCGGAACTGGCCCATGATCCGGTGTTTGCCAACCATACGGCCCGGAGTGAACATATTGCCGAGGTTTATCGGTTTGTTGCCGAAACACTGATTAGTCACACCAGTGAGTATTGGCTCGACGGCTTCAATCGGGCCGATATCCCTGCAGCACTCTTATACAGCGTCGACGATCTAATCAATGATCCGCACATGCGTGCGGTAGGCCAGTTGGTTGATTTGCAGCATCCCAGCGAAGGCGCGATTCGTACTCCTGCACCTATCGGCGCGTACTCCAAAACCCCGTTAAGCATACGCCGCAATGCACCGCGATTAGGCGAGCAGACCCGTGAAATCCTTGCTGAAGCGGGTTTGAGTGAGGTCGATATCAATGCGATGATAGCGAGCGGTGCCGCCGCGTAGGCACGCCTATACGGCTGCCACGTGCTCATGGGTATCTGCGTTCGCCCAACCCAGCGATGCGCCACGTGAAATGGCGGCGTATACGGCTTCGTTTCTATTATGCACGTCCAGGCGCTGATACAGTGTCTCAGTGTGCGCTTTAGCCGTTGCCACCGAAATATTCAGATGTCGGCTGACAGTTTTAATGGGATAACCGCGGGCCAGCAGCACCAATACTTCGTATTGCCGCTGAGTAATGTTTAACATTTTTGCCTCGGCATTGGTGATCACCGGAGCCTTGACCTCGGGCAGAATTTGGGCGGCAATATGCTCAGGCTTGTCATCTGTGTCTGGTGGAGCGAATGGGAAGGTAAGGCTTAGGTCTGACTCTGGCATGATGGCTGGCGGCGCTGCCGTAGCGGTGCTTGCGGGTGTGGCCGTGCCGCCTGCAGTGGGTGCAGGAAAGCAGCTCCCTCCCAGTAGTATTAATTTAATAGATGCAGCCAGCACCTCGGGAGACGAATGTTTGTTGATGCATCCGGCTATCAAGGCGGGAAATTCCAGTAAGCAATCCGGCGCAGATTCGGTGTCGGACAATAGCAGAGTCCATTTGGGTGAATATACGCGCTTTCCGGCTTGTATCAGATCGGTCATTTCTTGCGCTGACGTTACGGAAATGATGGCTAGATCCATTTCCTGACCAACCTGCGCTTCTTGCGTGATGAAACTGTAGTCGACCCCTTCGATTTGGGCGTCTGGCTCTATCGCGGCTAGAACCTGCATGATCCCAAGTCGAAGCAAGTGCTGTGGTTCAATGACAATGATTTTAATCATTTTAATTCTTCCGTTATACGACTTCTACTGAGCTTCGGGGCTAACAAGGAACTTGCCTTATTGGTAAGTTAGATTTTTATTATTACCGTAGCGATGTCATACGGTTGGCATAATAGTTTTAGCGATTTTCATTTGTCAATTTCTTATTTCAAAGTACATATGCTGTTACTCGGGAATCAATTTATTAGATTTCGACGTTATCGACATGTTTGCAGCAAGGGTCTTTTCTTCGCGTCTACCTTGGGCAGTCAAAATGGTAGTTGCCAACAGGTACGCCGCCCTCGGCGAGAATGAGTTCGATTTGGCAAGTGTCATCCTTGCCGGCGCTTATTGCCATTCCTGACAGTGCTGTTGGTACCTTGGGAAGAACCCGAACGATGCCGCTCTGGCTTACTTCAGACGTCCCCGACCGACCCTTTTTAACGGCATGCAGCTCGTAGTGAATCTTTTTCTCTTCCGAACTTTGCACGTAAGGCACGACAATACTTGGCGTTGTATTGGCATTGGTTTCTAGCCAAACTTGTAAATTGGTGTCTGCGACCATCTTGCTCTCCTGACATAACTGCTGGCTGCTAAAGTGGACGGCACGGGCAGGCATAATATGCCTGCCCATACTCTTGCCGTCTGTTGCTATCGTCGATTCATTATCTTTGTGAAATGTTGGCGACGTTATAGGTACCGGCTTGGCTTGCCGTGGCGGTTTGGTGCCAGCCTGACTGGCCGACATTGGCAAAGTTGTTATAACCCACTTGAGTTACCGTTGCGGCAACGTCAAAACCGTGCGATTGAGTCACCTTGGCGACGTTGTACGTGCCATCTTGAGAGATAGTTGAGCTGGCCCAAACACTGTCGGTCTGGTTTGCAGCGGCGGAATTGTTGTAACCCTTTTGGGTGATTTTGCTGTTCGCGCCGTAGGTGCCTTGCTGGTTGGACGTAGCGACGTTATAGGTACCGGTTTGGCCAATCGAAGACATCGCGGAATCGTTGTACGCCTGGGTAATGCCGGCGTCATTGTTATAGCCGGATTGTGTAACGGTTGCGGTGTTGCCTGCCATGGCTGGAGCGCCAAACGCGACGGCTAAACCCAGAGCGAGAGTGGAAAGGCTGGTTTTCATTGTGATACTCCTAAAAATTAAGACCTTGAACTTGCTGCCCAACCCAGCGGTCTTTAATACTGGATAACTTTTGCATAGGCCCCGTTGCCATACTGGTTAAGTTTGACTGGCGGAGCCGTGGCGGATAGGGTGATGACGGTGGCGGAATTCAAATTGCCGTCCTGAGCGATACGCGCATCGCCCAAATTGTTGTATTGCGCTACGGCCACGTTGTTGGCGTAACCGGATTGCGCGGCCGTGGCGTAGTTAGTTTTTCCGTATTGCGCCACGCCGATCAGGTTGTCTGTGCCCGCCTGGGACAGCAGCGCAGAGTTGCCGGTGCCTTGTTGTGTGGCACTGATTCCGTTGTCGGAACCTGCCTGGCTCAGTCGTGCCGTATTCGACGCCCCTTGCTGTTGCACAGCAGAGGTGTTCTTTCTGCCGGACTGGGCTACGCTTGTCGTGGATTTGCTTAGAATTAGTTCGGGAGGTGTGCCCAGATCAGAATCGAGGCAGTACCCGGTCTGGGTTCCCATCGCCGTCAAAGCGAGCACCAGCAACAGCGTGTGGCTGTATCGGCGCGGCAGGTGGTCACCGTATTGCGAGCGTATTGAATCGATCATGGCATTCTCCTAATGTTCAAATTTGTGTGTTGTGGTGGAGTTTGCTCAGGGATTGGCCTGAGCGACGACTTTGGGCGCGTCGTTGCCAGGTTTGGCCGCTGTCAGTGCATAGTTTTTTTCAGCATTGATGTAGTGCTGAATGATGGGAGAGTTCCAATCGCTGGGGTTTTTCAACGCCCAGGTGTGGTCTTTCAAGCCTTCTACTGTCAGGTGCAAAACGGCCGCTTCAATCGCTTCCTTCACGCAAAGTTGCCCGGGCTCGTTGCTGGTGACTCCAGCTTCAATTTGAAGCAAATCCTTGAAATTGACGAATTTGTATAGGCTCGGATTAATTTCATAGGAAAAGATGGTCTTGGTGGTGGATACGCTTTGCAGTATCTGACCCGTGTCAACATCGACAGAGCGCAGATTAATGGTGACTTGATCGACCCGGTATTGCGTGGAAAGCCCTATGCCCAGGAAATTGGCGCCCACGCCGCCGGTACGCACATTGCTTTCATAGGCGACGATGCCTCCACCGATCATGATCGACGCCGGTGTTAAAGCGGGCACGTTGTTGCTTGGCGGTGCTCCTTTGGCTACAGGCGGAGCTTCGGCACGAATGATCCTGCGTTCCGTCAGAAGTTCTTGTAAGCCCTCGCGCTCAACCGGTATGAACCACCGCGAGTCGTTCAGCGCCTTGATAAGCATAGAGGCCGCGCCTTGTGTCACCGACGTTGAAAACGAACTGTCGGGGCTGGGTTTGTATTGGCCTGTCTGGTCTCGAAAGCCGTAGACAGCCACCACGATTTTTTTCGCAGGTAAAGGAAGTTTGAGCAAATCGTTGGTAGATGGGGTGGGCGGGGTAAGCTGGGCGGCGTTCATCACCCGTGACGGGGTTTGCGGCGTTGCGCACGCACCCAGCAATGCGGTCGCCAGCACGGCCGTACACACCAGGCTAGATCTCCTGCGTAGCCCCGTGACGCGAAACTTGCGCGGCGCGTTCATTGCCCCACCTGAAAGGAAGTCTGGGCGCCAGTAGTTTTGTCAGTGGTGGTGATATTCAACAGTCCGCCGCCGGCATCCACAACACTGATAGTGAAGTTGCCCGTCTGGACAATGCCTGGCTTCAGTGCGCCGTTGGAGCCGATGATTGATGAACTAGCCGACGCAGCCACGCTGCTTAGAATCGAGCGCTGCAACGTGTCGTTGAACTGCTGCAGGGGTGTTTGCTGTGTTGGCGCTCCCATCGCACTCATGTCAGGCGCGTTCGGATCAGTGTGCCTGTTTGTTGCCTGGGCTGTGTTCAAGAGATTGGGGCCGTTAAGCGGGCTACCGCCGAACGTAGGGTTTAAGGGCACATAAACCATTTCTGTGGCGTATGCAGATCCACAAGCGGCCCATGCCAGAAGTACCAGGGACACGCGTAAGCCAGATTTAATTTGCGTGGACATCTTCGTGTTTTTCATTTACATCTCCTCAGGTGCCAAGTCCACATCGGTAAACAGCAGACTCTGCACATTGCTATCGACAATATTTTTGTAAACCAGGTCCACTGCTGCTGCCGCCACAGGTTTTGTGGCGGATCTAGCTGGTGCCAGAAACGCGTGGAACATACGCTTCTCCTTGTACTCAACCCAGATTTCGCTACCGAACTGAGCTGTAGGTCGTTCATGTACTGAAACCGTATAGCGACTGTCGGCATATTTAGCCCGCCAAATTGCCGCAAAATTCTGATAAAAATCCCAGCCCAAAACGGTGACGGTTCGGTTGATGACCACACCGGCCAGCGGCTCGTCGCGGATACTTCCACTGTCCGGGCTTTGGCTGCTAGTGGCAGGCGGCAATGATTTCGAGTACGCAACGTGTGTCATGACAATAAGAATCAGTGCGCTCAATTTTGTTATCGTCAATTGCACTTTGGTCTTCCTTAATTGATCGCAATACCTATCCTGGTTTTGATCGCTGGCAAATTCAACGAAATGTGACTTTGTCTTATGTTGCGGACTTCGACCCATTCCACGAATTTGTGTAACCTCCCCTCGTTTCCACTACGTATTTCGCTTACAACTGCTACTTTTTTAACGTTTTGAAATCGTGGGGCATGAGACAAATCTTAGGCGCGGCACAGGCTTTAGAAAATAGGCTAGATGATGTAAACCCTTACTGGCCGCGGGTTCTAGACCATTGGGTGGAGATTCAGTCTGTCGTGTCGCTGTGCATATCAACCGGACGATGTAGGGCAGTGGTATGAGCACGCAATTAGATGGCACCCACATTGGGTGTCTCTACACAAGGCGCGTCGAGAGGGTGTGAGCGTGCGTCGGAAGGGGTATTTAAAGTGTTGTGCGCCGGCGTCCAGGACGGATGCTGTTACCACTGCCCCTGACAGCCAAGACAGTGTCTACAAATACCAATTGAAATGTGATGTAGCGGCGCACCCCTTGTGGGTGCCAGCGCACTCTTCAGGCTGCACGCAGGAGTTCGAATGTTTCGCAATTGCTGGGCGACTGCAGAAGCTCATCGAATTCAAGGCGCGTAATATCGCCGCTGGAGTCGTGATGAATCACAGAAATCCGGCTGTCTTGCAGCTTGCCCAACAAATTGCATGACAACTTAAAACTGGATGCTACCGCGTTGTCGTTTAAGTTCGATATCACCTCACTGCGTCTCAGCTTGACGAAAAATAGTTTGTGATATCGTACCCAGAGCATCAGCACGACCGCATTGAGTGCCGCAACGATGAGGTAGATGAACAGGGTGAACAGTGTCGAGCCTAAATGCGATGGCAGGTACGTTTGCGTCGCATAAAGCGACCCTGCGTGCAATTTCGGGATGCCTTCGGTCAGCAGGAAATAGAAACCGATCCAGCCGATTGCCGTTATGAGTGTATCGACAGCCTTCGCAAGATGGGAACAACGCGTATTGATAATCATGATTTGGTCAACTCTTTGATACCGCGGTCTGGACTGGTCCAGCGGGCGCGCTGCTGGCGGAGACGCAGCGCGACCTTGGGAAAGCTGTACAACGTCGTGCACAGACTGATGATCCAATATACGAAGGGATACCAGATAATCCAATACAGCGAACGTTCTAGTCCTGGCTCATACCGACGGTCGATCAGAACGCTGATGGCGAACTGCAATAGACACACCAAGGCCAATAACAGTCCGGTAAACGATGGCGGAAATAAGGCGGTAATTCGAATAGCAGCTGGTAATGAGACAACTTGGTCCAGGCACCATAGTGCAACAGACAGAGCCAGGGAAAAGGCCCAGACGGCAGACAGGCTGAATTCGAATATCAAGGGCCATAGGCGGCGGCTTTTCCAGCGACCGATGCAGCCCAGATTCTTCAGGAATACTTCTGCTCCGCCCTGCGCCCAACGCAGACGCTGTTTCCATAGACCCCGTAGTGTTTCCGGCATGAGAATCCAGCATAATCCGCGCGGTTCGTAAAAAATTTCCCATTGATCACGTTGCAGCTTCCAAGTAATGTCGATGTCTTCGGTGACCATGTCCAGGCTCCAGTAACCCACCTGGTCAAGCGCCTGGCGCCGAAAGGCGGTCACTACACCCGAAACGCTAAACACTTGGCCGTAAAGACGTTGCGTACGCTTGATGAGACCGATTATCGATGAGAATTCGCCTACCTGGATGCGACCGATCAGGGTAGATCGGGTCCGAACCCGAGGGTTTCCTGTTACGGCACCTACGCGGGGATGATTAATCAGAGGCGCAACTAAATAGGCGGCTGCGTCTGGGTCGAGTAATGCGTCGCCGTCGATGCAAACAATGTATTCGCTGCGGGCCGCCATCGCACCCATGCAAAGCGCCATGGCTTTGCCCTGATTTTGTGCCAAATGGATGATCCGCAGACGCGGGTGG
>JBDTLC010000055.1:0-33801 GCA_039935015.1 Paralcaligenes sp.
ACACATATTCTGCCACTGGAAAAGATCAACGAAGGATTCGACCTTATGCATCGCGGCGAATCAATACGTTCGGTGGTGATGTACTGATGGCGCCCGATTTACTTGAACTAGTCAGCGAACATCGCTGCTTCGGCGGTTGGCAGCGGTTTTATCGTCATACATCGACGACGATTGGCATGCCCATGCGTTTTTCGGTATTTATTCCCGCCCAGGCCCAAGAAGGACAGCGGGTACCGGTTCTGTTCTTTCTGGCCGGGCTGACGTGTAGCGAAGAAACATTCATGATCAAGGCCAATGCGCAGCGCTTTGCGTCTCTGCATGGCCTGATGCTCGTCGCTCCCGACACCAGTCCGCGCGGCGCCGGTATCGCCGGCGAAGACGATAGCTGGGATTTTGGCACCGGAGCGGGGTTTTATCTGGATGCGACGCAGCCGCCCTGGAGTACTTGCTATCGCATGGAAAGTTATATAGCGGACGAATTATTCAAAATATGTACCGGCGCTTTACCCGGCGACGCGCTGCGTGCAGGTATTTTTGGCCATTCCATGGGGGGGCATGGAGCCTTGGTGCTGGCGCAACGCCATCGCGATACGTTCCGTTCGGTATCGGCGTTTGCGCCTATCGCGGCGCCGTCGCTGTGTCCGTGGGGCCAGAAGGCCTTCGGCGGTTATCTGGGGCCGGATCAGAAAGACTGGGCGGCCCACGATGCATCACGTTTGATGGTCGCATCGCAGTGTCCGTTCCCCAGTGGCATCTTGATCGATCAGGGACTGGCCGATGGGTTCCTGGCCGAGCAACTCCATCCGGAAGTCTTTGAAGCCGCTTGCGTCCGGGCGCAACAACCCTTAACGCTGCGCCGCCACGAGGGGTACGACCATGGCTACTATTTTATCGCCAGCTTTATCCAGGACCATATGGCGTTTCACGCAGAGCGTTTGAAAGCATAGGAGCGCTTTTAATGGCGAAGAAATGGCAGCCAGAAAGGCCGTCGCTATCTTAGGTACAGACACGTTTTTGTAGCGGCAGCCCTTGTGGCTGCCATCTCCGCAAACAAAACGACCATGGCACCCACAAAGGGTGCCGCTACTACAAAGGGTACCTCTACAACGAGGGGTGGCGCCGCAAACTATTTCATCAACCGCCAATGCCCGTCTTTGACCGTGATTAACTCGCGGCCACGGTCGTCGAAGCCGCTGTGGTCGGTGGGGCTCATGTTATAGACGCCTTGGGTGGCGATGAGCTCGTGGGTTTTTTCCAGTGCATCGCGCAAGGCGCTGCGGAATTCTTTGGTTCCTGGCTTGGCCGATTTTTCGGCGATCGGGATAGCGCGTTCGAGCAGCATTCCCGCGTCGTAGACATTGGCACCGAATGTGGCCGGCTTCTCGCCGTACATTTTTTGGTATTCACTAATGTAGTGCTCGGCGACTTTCTTTGACGGGTTGCTATCGGCAATCTCTGGCAGCACCAGCATCAGGCTGGCGGCAAGTATGGTGCCGTTGACGTCTTTTCCGCCCAGCTTCAGGAACGCAGGGAGTGCCGCGCCATGGGTTTGATAAAACGTGCCTTTGTAGCCTTGTTTGGCCAGCGTGACTTCGGGCAGCACAGCCGCGGCGCCGGTACCGGCGATCAGCACGGCATCGGGTTTGGCGGCCAGCACTTTCAGTGCCTGGCCGGTAACGGAGCTATCTGAACGCTGGTAACGCTCGGTGGCAACGATCTTGATGTGATGCTCTTTGGCCAACTGCGTGAAAACCTTCAGCCAGTCTTCACCATAGGCATCGTTCAAGCCGATGAAGCCAGCCGTCTTGACGTGGGTTTTAACCATTTCCTGAACGAGCGCGCGAGCAATGATATCGGTGTTCTGGGTGGTTTTGAATACCCATTTTTTCTGATCCGTCATGGGCAGCACGACGGCTGCTGTCCCCACCGGGGCGAGCATCGGTGTACCTGATTCGGCGGCAAACTGAATCACACCCATGGCATTGGGCGATCCGGAAGGCCCGATGATTGCGTCTACTTTGTCTTCGGTAATGAGTTTCTTGAAATTCGTGACGGTTTGCGCCGGGTCGCTGGCGTCGTCGAGCGAAATGTATTGAATCGACAGGTCGCCAATCTTTTTGGGCAGCAGCGGGACGGTATTTTTCTGCGGAATTCCGATAAGCGCGGTGGGCCCGGTAGACGACGCGACTACGCCGATTTTGACTTGGGCCATTGCCGGCGCGGCGCCGAGCACAGAAACGACGGCAATCACCGTCGCAAGTTTTGTAAATAACATAGTTGTTGTCTCCAATGAATGTCGCCAATTTATGTGCTCGTTCCAGCCGTGCTGCGTGACCGGAATCAAGTATAAGTAGTTTATATTTAAAACAAAAGAGTGTTTGCCGGCAATGCAGTAATTTCTAGCGTGATGCGAATCAGATGGTTATAGAACCGATGCTGGCGCCTCCGCATACATACAAGGTCTGGCCAGTAATGAAGTCGTTGGCCGGGCTTGAAAAAAACATCACGGCACGGGCAACATCATCGGCCCTGCCCAAGCGCTGCACCGGAATGCCTTTGGCAATATTGCGTTCTCGTTCGCTGCCGGCGGGAATCACATCGTAAAACATATCGGTTTGTATCGGGCCGGGCGCTACGACGTTCACGGTAATGCCCAGTGGCGCCAGTTCTAGCGCCCAGGTACGTGCCATGCCTATCATGCCGGCCTTGGTGGCCGAGTAGGCTGTACGAGTCTGCAGGCCAAGCGCGCCACGCGAGGACATCATCACGATGCGGCCAAACTTTTGTGCCTGCATCGAGGGCAGACAGGCTTGTACCAGCGAAATCGCCGCGCCAAGATGGATTTGCGTCAGGCCCTGCAGCTCTTCGATCGTGACGTCGGCCAGTAAGTGCGGCCAGATCACTCCAGCATTGTGAATGACATGTGTAATGGCCTGTCTTGCCGCCACTTCGGCGCATGCTTGTGCTGTGGCGCGGGCATCGAGCAGGTCGACCTTGACCGACTGCAGTTTTGGATGGTTGAAATCGGGCGCACGCCGCGCCACTGAAATAACATCGTAGCCGGCATCGAGCATTTGTCGGCAGATTTCGGCGCCGATCCCGGCGCTGCCGCCAGTGACGACGGCGGTATATGAATCAGGCATGATGCTTCTCCGCCAGACGAGGGGCCAGGGCCAGTACCCGCAATGGGCTGCCTGAACCACTGCGAATTTTCAGTGGCGCAGCGAAGATCACCGTGCCTGTGGCAGGGAGCTGATCGAGGTTCGTCAGGCATTGCAGCCCATAGCGATTGTTGCCGTGCATAAAATAGTGGCATGGGAAGGGCGGGTCCAGGTGTTGGGCCTGACCTGTGTCGGTGCCCACCGATTCTGTACCAAAGCCATGTACGTCGCGTGTTTTGATCAGCCACGGCACGACTTGGGCATCCGGCCCGGGCGAATGAGCGCCTTCGTCGTCCATGTTCAGGTAATCGTCGGGCTTGGCGCGCCGCGACCAATCGGTACGCATCAGTACCCAAGAGCGCGGCTTGATTCGGCCGTGCTCGGCCTCCCATTGTTTGACGAAATCGATGGTCAGCAGAAAATCTGGGTTGTCGCGAGATTGCGCCGAACAGTCGATGACCACGGCTTCGGCGATGAAGGCGTCGGTGGGAATGGTGTCTACTGTGTTGTTGGGCTGATCCTTGCCGCTCACCCAATGCGCTGGCGCATCGAAGTGCGTGCCAGTGTGCTCTGAGCAGGAAAAATTGTTCCAATACCAGGCGGGCCCGCGTTCGTCGTAGCGGGAAATCTCTTCGATGCGAAAAGGCCACGCTTGGCCGAACTCGGGTGGCAGCACGATGGTAGGAAATTCGGGCGTCAGGGTTTCGGTCAGATCTACGATCTTGATGTTTCCTGATATCAGTTCCGACATGAACTGGGCTAGTACGGATGTAGTCATGGTGTTTCCCTGTTCAAACGTTTCCCAGCTCGCGCTCCAGCCCCTTTGGGTTGTCGCGCAAGCGGGCCATGAATTCCTGCGCTACATCGCCTACGTACACATCTTCGACGCCCTCTTGCAGCGCTTTGACGATGGCGTCGGCAACGGCTTTGGGGTTGATCCGCGGCGGCGGCGTCAGTTGCTCCCATTCCTGATCGATGGGTCCGGGGAAGACATTGATGACTCGAACTCCTGATGGGCGTAACTCGTTGCGCAGGCATTGCGCTACCGAAAGGGCGGCAGCCTTGGAGGCAGACCAGATGCCGCGAGAGGGCAGGCTAACGTGGGCATAGATTGACAGAATATTCACCCAGGCCACGGCATTGTTGACACCGTCGGCGGCGCGTCCGGCCATGGCCGGCCCAAAATGTTGGGCCAGCCGCAGCAGGCCCATGCAGTTGACATCCAGCGCGTCGTGCGCACGGTTCAGGTCGCGATTGAACAGCACGCCGCCGTCGCGTTCGTATTCGGCCGTGTTAACCAGAATCTCCACCTTGCCGCCGATGGAGCGCGAGATGCGTTCGACCGAGTCGGTGTCGGTGACGTTGAACGACTGGACCTGGATGCGTGGATCCTTGCATAGCACGTTGAACTCCACCGATTTCTTCCAGGTTTCCGGGTCGCCTGCAAATACGGTGCCCGCGCCGGCGTCGAGCAGCGCCGTGATCATGGCCATGCCCAATGCCGTCTTGCCGTCGGTGACCAGGGCGCGTCTGAGCTTGGGGTCGCAGGATGTTTCACGCAAAGTGCGGTCATCTTCCATATTTGGGGTCGCCTGTTTGGGGAGAGCAATCATCACGGCCTGGCCGCTACGATCAAGTTTAAGGGTCAGCCGGACCAAGTCGCCGTCCACGCAGTCGCCATGCACGTGCGCCACGATGGCTGGCCCGGCTGTCAAATGAACCGTGCCGATGCGCCACGGCAGGCGCTCGCGAAAATAAAGATCGTTGCTGTGATGCAAGACCGTCGAGGCCAACAGCGTACCTAGTGGGTTGACGGCCTGCCAGACAAGCTGATCGGACAGGCAATGGCCGCATACTTCGCGTGGCGGGTATTGCACAGCGTGGCATTGCCGACAGACCTGAAGCTCGAAGCGGCCGACGGCGGCCGCCGCGGTCAGCCCCAATGCGCAACGGCTGCGTGTGCCGGGTGGCAAAGTCACCTGCTGCGTGCGTGCAACCGGATTTTTTTTGCGCGGCTTGAGCAAGGCTTCAGTCATGGCTGGCTCCTTGCAAGCAGGGCTGCCGCGGTGCAAATGCCCCGGTCATAATTAATCATGCCAAAGCCACTCACCAATCCGATATGGGCCTGGGCCACTTCGGTCGCACCGGCTTGGCCGGTAAGCTGGCGCAACCCTTCGACCATGCCCAGATAGCCGCCTGCGGCCCCCGCCTGGCCCACGGACAACTGTCCGCCGTTGGTGTTCAATGGAAAACTGCCGTCAGTCGTGAAGGTGTGTTCGCGCACGAATTGCGGCGCGGCGCCTTTTTCGCAAAAGCCCAGATCTTCAATCTGCATCATATTGATGACGGGGTAATCGTCGTAGGCCTGCAAAAAGTCGACATCGGCGGGACCGACTTGAGCATGTTCGTAGAACACGTCACGGTCGACGGACCAGCCGCCACGTATTTGCATCGGGTCGTCGATCCACGCGTTATGCCGTTCGATAGTGGAGAGAATGTGTACATAAGGCAGATCGAGCGCCTGCGCTTTTTCTTCACGCATCACTAGAAAGGCATCGGCGCCCGCGCAGGGCATCACGCAATCGAACAGATGGATGGGTTCGGTGATGGGACGCGCGTCGAGGTACTGTTGCAGGCTAAGCGACTTCTTCATGAGCGCGTGAGGGAATCGCAAGGCGTTTGCGCGTTGCGCCACGCAAAGTTTGCCGAAATCTTCGCGGGTTGCACCTGTTTGCTGCATATAGTTTTTGGTCAGGAGGGCAAAGCTGGCGTTGGGGCCGCCCGCGCCGTAGGGGTAGACGGCGTCCTGGGCAAAGCGCGAAAACTGGCTAAGCGTATTTCGAAATGAATCCACATGGTTCGTGTCGCCGCCCAGACAGGCGACAATATCGGCATCGCCCGCCTGCACGGCCCGAGCTGCACGGCGCAACGCGATGACACCACTGGCCCCACCCATGGGAATGTGATCGAGCCATCGTGGGCTCATGCCCAGATGCTGGGTCAAGCCTACCGCGGTATCGGGCGCCAGGGTAAAGCTGGAGACGCACAGGCCATCGATTTCGATTTTGGCAATGCCCGCCTGATGCACCAGTGCGCCCAATGCTTTGCCTAGCCACCAGTGTGCGCTATGGATGGAATAGCGCACGTAAGGAATGGTGACCGGGACCGTTGCAACAATACCCTCGTAGCCGTGCCACGCTGCCTTCATGCTGCGGGCTCCTGGCGCCTTTTCATGGCGCAGGTATTGATGCATAGAGAGGTGCCGGGTAGGGTGAGTGCAAGTTGTTTCAGCTCTGCGCGCTGGATTTTATTAGTGGCGGTTAGCGGCAGCGCATCAACGAAGGCCACGTAACCAGGTACCTTATAGTAAGCCAATTGTGTCAAGCACCAGGCGACTATGTTTTGCGCCAAGGCGGTGGCGTTGTCGCCGGTAGGGAGTGCGTCGCAGACCACGCAAGCAAGTACTTCGTCGCCGCGCACTGGGTCGGGTACGGCGGCGACCGCTACGGCCCTCACGGCAGGGTGCTGAACTAATGCGCCTTCGACTTCAACCGCGGCGATGTTCTCTCCACTGCGCCGGATCACATTCTTTTTGCGGTCGACAAAGTGCAAATGTCCGGCTTCGCTGCGGCGTACGATATCGCCCGTGTGGAACCAGCCATCCTGCCAGGCCTCCTGGGTTGCCGCTGCATCTTTTAAATAACCCGCAAAAAATCCCATACGCGGATGAGCGCCTTGGTGCTTGACGAGTAGTTCGCCGTTTTCGCCAGTCTGGGCTACGCCGCCCATATCGTTGACGAGACGCACCAGCACCTCGGGTTCTTCTCGACCAAAGCAGCCGGAGCCAATAAACCGCGGCTCGCGATTGGCGATAATCACCGCGCCGGCGCCGGTTTCGGTCATCGCCCAGGCCTCCAGTAGCGGAAATCCGAAGCGTGCTTCGAAAGCCGCATGCAGCGTTCGGTCAATACCGGCGCCAAAGCCGAAACGCACCTGATGATTGGTGTCGTCTTCGCTGGGTTCGGCCTTCATCAGAATGGCAGGCATGACCCCGAGGTAGTGGAGTACCGTCGCGTTTGACGCGCGCACGGTATCCCACCACGTTTTGGGGTGGAAGCGGTCGACCGTGATGAGACATCCGCCAGTTAGCACCATCGCCATGACGGAGTAAGCCATGGCATTCATGTGAACGAGGGGTAGCGGAGTCAGCATGCGTTCGCGGCCGGGGCGCAAAGCGGCCAGGCCTCCAATCTGGGCATACCAGTGCCCCGCATGCAAAAAATATTCGTTAGGCACGATGCAGCCCTTGGGCCGACCGGTGGTACCCGAGGTATATAGCAGCGCGCATTCGGTGGCGCTGTCGATGGTCCGATTGCTCAGGGGGGCGGTGCTTGTGGCCGGTTCTGGCAGGCTGTCAGGGCCGATAATCGCCAGCGGGCAGTTCGCCGCACGCGCGGCGGCGTGAAGCGTCGCATGGTAGTTCTCTAGCGCGATAGCAATGGCGATTTCCGAGTGGCCTATCAAGTATTGGAGTTCGGCTGCGCGCAGATCGGCGTTGATGGGGACGACGGACACACCCAGCGCGTTCAGGGCAAACCAGTGCATCAAAAAGGAGGGGCGATTCTCCAGTAGCAAACCGGCCCGGTGCCCATGACCATAGCCGGCCGCCTGATAAGCGGCTTTAAGTCGTTCGATTTGCTCGTAAAAATCGTGATAGCCGATTTCCCCCGCGCTGATTCGGTAAGCGGTTGCTGTTTCGGGCATGACGCACAGAAAGGGGAGTTGTGGCCATTTCTGTGCGCTTTCACCAAAGGCGCTGTAGACGGTGTCGGGTGTGCTGGACAAGAACCGCCCCTTACATAAACAGTTGAATACTGCGCAGAGCGCTATCGCAGTTGACCAGGTCTACGCGTTTTTGCCGGATGCGCAATTCCTGCCCCTGCGCAATCAGCTCGTAGGTGGCCCAGCCCGCATACAGGGTTTGCTGGTCGATGCGCGTTTCCACGTAATGAAAGGCTGCACGCATCACGTATTGGCCTTGTTCGGGATCGTGCCAGGGATGTCGCTCTTCGATGGTCGGTTGCTGTAGCAGGTGATGGCAGCGGCTTTTGGGTTGTTGCGAGTAGGTGCGCTGGCCCGACAGCCGCTCAATCCTGATCTTCAGTAATAGCGTGTCCTCATACATGAGGGAAGCTTGCAGGCGTGAGTCGGTCTGCCCTGGCGTAAGAGGCATCCAGTAATGACCGTCGTCAGTAAAGAGCGCGAGCCAGGTATCGAATTGTTGCTCATCGAGCAACCGCGCTTCCGTATATACGAAGTCGGTGAGTTGTTGAGAGTCGAACCGGCTCATGCGTGCTCCTTCATGCTGGCGGTGGTGAACCGTGCCCAGGCTTGATACTGATTGCGCATTTGCCATTCGCTCGTGCCATTGACGGTTTCATTCTTGCGCTCAAGTTCAGTAGGCTCGTAAAGACGCGCAACATTGACCCAATCGCGGCCGCGCGAATGCAGCCCGTGCTGCGAGCGCTGGTAGACTTCATGGTCGTCGTGACCCACCACCGAGGTCGGCGCATTGATCAGGCGGTTGTACATCAGTGTGCGTTCAAGCAGCAGGTCCGGTGCGCCCACCAGACGGAAGGTCCAGGATTCGACCAGCGTCTGGTTAGCTGCCAGAGGCTTGAACAGGCGCAGGGTTTGAATTGGCCCCTTGACCATGATGTTGGGAAAGTAGATGGTGTTGTGGCGCGTGTCGGCCAGGATTTGATGGGCGCGTTCTTCACCGTAGGCGGCCACCATGGCCTCCATATAGCCGGGCACGGTCGAGTAGGCGGCGTGGATCGAGTTATGCACCCCCGTGTGGCCATGGCCGTTTTCCCATACCCGGATGCCCATCCCTTCAAAAAATTCGTAGGGTGAAATAAAAGGCGCGAACTGCTCCACCGCCATGGGCTTGGGAGTGCCTTCAGGGGCTCCTTCCCAGACCCGTACTGCTGTGCCGGCCGATGATTCGTGCGCTACCATCGGGTGACAGGTATCGGTCTGGTTGTCGACCAGCATTTTCCAGTTGCAGTCATGCATATAACGCAACACGCCGCCGGCCACCTCCAGCCGGCCCTCGGGTGATCGGTCGACCATATTGTCGATAGTCGAGAGCGATTCACCGAAAAATTTCTCGAAAGACATCCCCTCGGGGTTCAGACGGCAAAAAATAAAACCCCGATAATCACGCACGTTTGCAACCGGCGCCATGCCTTGGCTGGCTTCGCACTGCTGCAAGACTGCTGAGTCGTAGCCCTTCTTGAGCGGGATCGAGAGCAGTGCACCGTCGGTCTTGAAAGTCCAGGCATGGTAGGGGCAACGAAAGAATTTCCCGGTGTTGCCACAGGTGTCGCCGGCCACCATCACTCCTTTGTGCGAGCAGCGGTTATGCAGAACGCGCACCGTCTTGTCGGTGTGCCTGACCATGATCACGGGCTGATCGCCAACCGTCGTGGTGATGAAGTCGCCCGCATTGGGAACCTGGCTGTCGTGGCCGACATACACCCAGGTGTTGGCAAACAGATGCTCCATTTCCAGAGCGAAGATCTCCTCGTCAATAAACAGGTCCTTGTGGACTTCGGTGGGGCGCACCAGCGCCTGAACGGCGGCGGGGTTGTTGCGATAATTCATGGGGGTCACCTATAAATCTAGAACTAGACGCGCCGAGAGGCTTCGAGATATGCAGATTTGCATGACTTGCCCCGCGGCGCGTTCGTCATCGGAGAGGTAATAGTCGCGATGGTCGGGTATGCCTTCCAGAACGGTTGCCTGGCACACGCCGCATTCGCCCCGCCTGCAATCAAAGAGTGGATCGCAGCCGGCATCTTCGAGCACTTCCAGTATGGTTTTGTCGGGCGGGACAACCAACCGACGATCCGACTGACGCAGCTCCACCTCGAAAGTCTGGTCCCCGGCCTGCGGTGTGGCATTGGCAAACAATTCGAAATGAACGTGAGAGTGCGGCCAATGCTTGCCATGAGACTGTTCGATGACGGCGTCGATCAGCCCTTTCGGGCCACAGACGTATAAATGCTGCGTGGGTTCGAGGGGGTCGAGTAAGGCAGGCAGCGGTAGAAGAGTGTTTGCGTCGTCGTCAGCATGGACGTGCAAGGCTGCGCCATGCTGCGCAGCCAGTTCGCACGCAAAGCTCATCTGCTCGCGGCTGCGCCCGTAATAATGGAGCTCGTAGGGCCGTTGTTGCAACTTAAGCGTAGCCGCCATAGAGGCTACCGGGGTAATGCCTATGCCGCCGGCGATCAGGATAGTGGTTAGTTCGTTCGCTTCGACGGCATGCAGCGAAAAGTCATTTTTAGGCTCCTCGGCGGTTAGCGTGTCGCCTACTTTAAGCTGGTGCATGTATTGCGATCCACCGGTGCTGGGGTCTTCGAGGCGTACGCCCAGCTTGTAGGCAGTGGGGGCGTCGAACAAAAGATAGTCCGTTTCCAGGCACACCAGTGAATAACAGCGAGGTTCTTGTTTTCCCGGGATATGAATCTTCAGGTGCGAACCGGCGCTAAACGCGGGTAAAGCGTTTGGGTTCGATGACGTCAGGACAATGGATCGAATCAGCGGTGTTTCGATCTGTACGGCTGATACGGTAAGGGTCAACGTGGTCATGAAAGAGTGGTCAGAAGCTGGTCTAGATGGCTGCCCAGATCGTCATCGGCTAGGGCGGTTGTGCGCAATTTGGCCAGGCGCGCCGCGGCGTTGGGTTGTCCCAGCAGGTGGCTGGCCGCCAACGTCAGCCGCTGATATTTACTCGTGCCTCGGGCATGAGTATCGCTGTAGCCTTTGACCAGCCGGCGGCAATTCACCACTTCGACAGCCAGGTCGTAGTCGTGATGCACCGTGTCAGAAATAAGCTTGAGCCAATGGGCCAGACTGGCGGCCTCGATGTGGTGACGCAACGTGCTGCGTCGCAAGCGACGCATGCCAGAGAGCGCATACAGCATCATGAAGCCGCTTAGGGTGCCACTTTGCAGGAATCGCCCCTTACGGCAAAAGCGACCTATAAAGTGGCTCAGTCTTTGTGATTTTTCAATGCCTTGCCCCAGGAACCTGGGCAGCACGCCGCATATTTCGGCGACCTGCGGGTGCATGTATTCGGTGGTATAGACCAGTTGGTCGTCGTGCGCGCCAACCTCTTGGCGTACGCGTTCAAAGCGCGAGCCGCGGGTTTTTAAATCGGCCACGCGTATCACATCGTCGTAGGCCATGGCCACGGCCACATAACGAGCCGCAGCGGTGGTGAGCTCCCATGACTTGGCCGCGCCGCCGAATTGTGCGTCGAGTTTGCAGAGGTCTCGCATATGTTCCAGATATTCTCGTCCGTAGCGCAAGTCCTGGAATTCCAGGGCGCGGCGCAATCCCGCAACCAGCATGGGCTGCGCCCGCGCTGGAAAATTCTGCTTTATGTCGTCGAGCATCTGGCGCACCTTGGGGTGCGCCGCAGTGTCCGGCACGGTGGGAACTGGACGTCGGGTGTCGATGTGTGCTGGTGCCTCGGGCGCTTGCTCCGCTGCTTCCAGGCCGGCGGCGAAGGCCCTCAGGCTGGCGTTGACGCCTACGCCGCCGCGGCGAATGGTGGCTTCGTATTCGTCGCGCGTAAACGGCAATGCCCCACTGCCCGCAATGGCACCAAACAGGCTGGCGCTGATCACGCTGCCAGCCTTGTCGGCCAAGGCCTGCAGGTCGAAACATAGAAACCGCTTGGCCGTTTCTTTGCCTGCGCGAATGACCTTATTGGGGTCGGCCAGGCCATCGCCACGCGCCGATTTTTCACCGATCGCATAGCTTCGGTGAGATGACGAGATAAGCACGGTGCGTTCGGGAGTGACCAGGCCGCGGTAGATAGCGCGCCCGCCTTCCATGAGTTCGGCGGCAATGACCAGATCTACGTCGCCTGGGGTAGGCATCATGGCCAGCGTAGGGAGGCTGCCCGCCGCTTTCACGGCCGATTCGGGCAAGAGCTCTAGATAGTAAATGGTTGCGCCAGTGCGTTGTGCAACGCCGGGGATTGAAGTGGTTTGCGCCCACCAATGGGCCTGCTCGGCCATATCAACGATCCAGTCGGCCAGCACGCCGCCGCCTTGGCCGCCCATAGCCAGGATGGCAATCTTGATGGGCGTTCCGGCATGAAACACAGTGCTCATCCTGGCCGCCTAAAGAGTGTATTGGCGCAATTGGGCAGCACGCCGTCCTTGCAGGAAACTGATAATACGCGTACGCACCCGGGCCTTGAATTGATCCCAGCGACTGGGGTTGTGCACGATGTCGGCTCGGTAAAACGATGGGCAAAGGATCGCAGCGTGCGACACTTCGCCGCAATGACCGCAACCCACGCAACTGTTATCGACGTAGGCGATAGGGTCTTCGCGCAGCGGGTCGGCGCTTTCTTTAACCGTCAGCGACGGGCAGCCAGAAAGCCGTATACAGGCGTGGTCACCCGTGCAGACATCGGGGTCGACACCGAAGCGCTCTTTCACCATGCGCTTGCCCTCTTTAACCGCTTTGTTGAACAAAGGCTTGACCCGACGCTGCTTGTTAAGCATGCACTCGGACTGAGCGATGATAACCTTCGGTCCTGATTCGGGCGTGGTCAACGCTTCTTCGATGGTGGCGCGCATCTTGGTGACGTCGTATGTACGATCGATGGTGCGAACCCACTTGACCCCTACGCCACGCACGGCGTTTTCGATGGGGTTGTTGGTGGATCGGTGGGCGTTGTTTGCGCGCGACGAAAGAATATCCTGGCCGCCTGTGGCCGCTGAATAGAAGTTATCAACAATCACGATGACGCCGTCGTGCTTGTTAAAGACTGCATTGCCTATGCCTGAAGCCAGGCCGTTGTGCCAGAAGCCACCATCACCCATGAAGGAGATGGGCCGTTTGGCCGATGGTATGTTAAAAGCCGCTGTGCTCGACGCGCCTAGCCCGTAACCCATGGTGGTGGCGCCCAGATTGAAGGGCGGCAGAATTGAAAACAGATGGCAGCCGATGTCGCAAGCAATGTGGTGTTCGCCCAGAGTTTCTTGCGCCAGGGTCAGTGCCGAGAAAATAGGCCGTTCAGGGCAACCGGTACAAAAACCCGCGGGTCGGGGTGGCACCACGTCGGCCAGTTCTTTGGCGTGGCGCTGAAAGGTCATGGTCTGTTCTTTGACGGGCCGCGTGACCTGGCTGATTTCCATCTGAGAGTGCACGGGTTCCGGTGTGATGTCGATTTTTGGCAGAACATCGGGACGGTGGCGGGCGAAGAAGTCTTGCAGGCCGTCGCGCATGGCGGCGGTGGTGTATTCGCCGGCAGCGGGCAGCAGATCTTTGCCCGAAAGCACGGTGGCGATACCTGCGTGGCGCAGAATCGTGTTCAGATTCTGTTCCAGATAATTGGGCTGGCCTTCTTCGAGCAGCAGCACGGCCTTTTTGTCGCGACAGAATTCGTTGATTTCATCGTCGATCACGGGGTAGGTGACGTTCATGACGTATAGCGGGATGCGGCTATTGCCGAAATGGTCGGCCAAGCCCAGAAGTTGCAGCGCGCGCAGCACGCCGTTGTACAGGCCCCCTTGCAGGATCAGGCCCAGGTCAGTAATCTCGCCCGCGAAAAACTCGTTGAGCTTTTTTTCTTTAACGAATTTGACGGCAGCCGGCCAGCGATCCTTGATTTTTTCTTGCTCGTGGAGAAACGATGCTGGAGGCAACACGATACGATCGACATCGCGCGCGGGGCTTTCCAGCGCATCCTTCAGGCTGAACGTGGGCCGCTGGTTATCTTTTGCGGTAAAGCGGCCGTGTACGTGGCAGCCGCGAATACGCAGTTGCAGGATAACCGGCGTATGGCTGGCTTCGGATAGCTGGAAGCCATCTTCCACAGCCTTGACCATGCTCTCTAGGTTGGGGCGCGGGTCCAAGAGCCAGATTTGCGACTTCATGGCAAAGGCGTGCGTGCGTTCCTGCATGATCGAGGAGCCTTCGCCGTAATCTTCGCCCACTATGACCAGCGCCCCGCCTGTTACGCCGCCCGAGGCCAGGTTGGCCAGTGCATCTGAGGCCACATTGGTGCCTACGGTGGATTTCCAGGTAACGGCACCGCGTATCGGATACATGACCGAAGCGGCCAGGCTGGCCGCCGCTGCGGCCTCGGAGGCGCTGGCCTCGAAATGTACACCCAGCTCTTCAAGGATCTCTTGGGCATCGGCCAACACATCCATCAGGTGGGATATGGGTGAACCCTGGTAGCCTGCCACATATGCCACGCCGGATTGCAGCAGGCCTTTGGTGACCGCCAGAATGCCTTCCCCGCGAAATTCGGCGCCTGCGCCAATGCGTAGTTGCTGAACTTCTTTTTTAAATGAGCGTTCGGCCATGGTTTCTCCTGGGCGCGCCGGCGTCGCACAGGCACGTTTTAAATACTTTAGGGTTGAAGTAGTGGCTTGTCAATTAGAAACATGAAAATTCATACATGTGCAAAATTTAATATAGATAACAACCATTTGAACATCCGTGCAAACCATTATATTGACGTGGGAAGGCGTATCGGCTACGATTTTTCGCCGTAAAGGGACATTTTCATGGCGACTCAAGAGCCGACTCGTTTCGTACATCGTTATCTGGCCTCCGTGCTGGCGCGGGCAAGCCATCGTATTTCGGCCGAATTTCACGTCGAGGTCAAGAAGGCAGGCCTGACGGTGACTGAATGGCGCGTGCTGGGTAGCCTTATCGAAGGCGCGGGCGAAACTGTGGGCGAGCTGGCCGAGCTGGCCGTAACCAAGCAGCCTACGCTAAGTAAGGTATTGCCACGGCTTGCCTCCCAGGGCTATATAACATTGCAAAGCGCGCGGGTTGACCGGCGCCAGACCTTGGTTCACATTACTCCCAAAGGCACCCGGCTGATTCGTGGTTTATGCGATCGCGCCCTGCAGCACCAGCAGCGTGTACTGGAAAAGCTCAGTGATGAGCAAGCCGATAGTCTGGTTACCATGTTGCGCGCCATTATTGTGCCCTGACAAAATGGAACTTTCAACCTCTCAGGCCGTCTTAGTATTGGCACTCTCGTGTTTAGAGTGCTAACATGGAATTCGTGCTTATTCTTCTTGAAGGGTCTGCTACCTGATGACACAAAATTCGCAGTCGTTGGCTTTGTCCAACAACGCTTTGGCTATGGCCATCTCCAATCCTGGGGCCTTGGGCACCATCGAGGCCTATATTGCGGCGGTTAACCGCGTACCCTTGCTCACTCAGGAGCAAGAAACGGATCTGGGTCGGCGCTTGCGCGACGACACCGACCTGGGCGCCGCGCGTCAGTTAATTATTTCTCACTTACGCCTGGTGGTGTCGGTGGCGCGTCAGTATCTAGGGTACGGCCTCGCGCATGCTGACCTAATTCAGGAGGGTAATGTTGGCCTGATGAAGGCTGTAAAACGTTTTGACCCTGATCGGGGAGTGCGTCTGGTGTCGTTTGCCGTGCACTGGATAAAAGCTGAAATCCACGAATATGTAGTACGCAATTGGCGTATGGTTAAAGTGGCCACGACCAAGGCGCAGCGTAAGCTGTTCTTCAACTTGCGCAGAATGCGCCCCGATGGCCAGACACTCGACCCTGATCAGATTAGCGCTATTGCGCAAGAACTGAATGTACGGCCCGAAGATGTCAGCGAAATGGAAGTGCGCCTGTCTGGTAGGGAAATGGCCCTTGATGGCCATAACGACGATGACGACGCCTATGCGCCCATTGCCTACCTGTCTGACGAGGGCCAGCAAGAGCCGTCTAAGGTTCTGGAGCGCCGTGCGAACGATGCCCTGCAGGGCCCCGGTCTGATGGCCGCTCTCGATGGCCTGGATGCCCGTTCGCGGCGTATTGTTCAGGCGCGTTGGCTGCAAGATGAGGGCGGCGCAACGTTGCATGAACTGGCTGCTGAACTAGGTGTTTCGGCCGAGCGCGTGCGGCAAATTGAAGTGGCTGCATTCAAGAAAATGCGGGTGGCGCTGGCGGCTTGACCTGCCAGTCCGTGAACGAGACATGTTTTGATACAAGATCGCCATTAAAAATGGCGAACTTATTAAAGCGAGGGCGGACTAATTTCCATAGACCGCGAATTTGGCACTTGCTGCCGGGTTCGGGCTCTTGTCGTCCGTTTCGGCTTCTCCTCTTTTCCCCTCCCTTTTGAAACGGATGTTCCCGGGACTCGCCTCGAGTCCTTTTTTTTTGCCTGTACGGCCAAGCCGCCGTCTTCTTAATCAAATCCCTAACGTTGCACTGGAATTTATTCAAAAAAAGGCCGTGGCGACAAAAAAAATAGTCAAAAACCCGCTATCCTAAGTCTCGGTACGAAAGACCGCTACGGGAGCATACGGTTGAGCTGTTGGGGCATGAATTAAGGGATCATCATGCAAATAGGGTTTTGGGTGTTCGGATTGTCGGGCTTATTGGCGCTGGTGTGCTTCATGCCGCCGTTGGCCGGTCGGTTGCGCCTGCCCTATTCGGTATTGCTGGCCATTGTCGGGTTTGCTCTGGGTCTTGTGATTCACGTCCATACCTGGGCGCCAACGATAATGTCCGACTTTTTCGATTCGTTACAGAGCTTCCAGATATCGTCCGAGACATTTCTGTTTGTCTTTCTGCCGGTATTGTTGTTTGAAACTTCCATGGCCCTCAATGTACGGCGGCTGCTCGACGATCTGGGCCCTATTCTGATGATGGCGGTGGTGGCCGTTGTCGTGTGTACGGTGGCTGTGGGTTTTTCGCTCAGCGCAATCTCCCATTACAGCCTGATTGTGTGCCTGATGCTGGGCGCCATTGTGGCTACTACCGATCCGGCGGCGGTGGTGAGCGTGTTTCGCGAGGTGGGGGCGCCCAAGCGCCTGACTACGTTGGTCGAGGGCGAGTCGCTGCTTAACGATGCCGCGTCGATCGCACTCTATTCCGTGCTGCTCTCTACCCTGTATAGCGGCGACGATATTTCGGTGGGTACGGTGCTAGCTGGGTTTCTGGTCAGCTTCGTTGGTGGCGCCGCTGTCGGCTTCCTGATGGGGCGGCTAGCCTGCTGGCTGATCATGCGGTTGCGTGGCTGGCCTGCGGCAGAAGTTACGCTGACCATCACCGTCGCCTACCTGACTTTTTTCATTTCGGAGCATTATTTTGGTGTGTCTGGGGTGGTGGCAACTGTCATTGCGGGCCTGGTGGTTGGATCGGTCGGGCGCACTCGCATGTCGCCCACCACGTTCGAACAGATGGCCAACGCTTGGTCTCAGTTCGGCTTCTGGGCCAACTCGCTGATCTTTGTCTTCGCCGCGATGCTGATCCCTCGCATGATGGCCGAGGTGACATGGCAGCAGGTATTCTTAGTGATGATACTGTTCATGGTGGCGCTGGCTTCGCGCGCTGTCATGGTATTTGGCGTTTTGCCGATATTGGGTCGAACCCGTTTTGGAACGAAAGTCAGCCGATCTTTCCGTATTGTCATGTGGTGGGGCGGTTTGCGCGGGGCGGTGTCCCTGGCCTTGGCCTTGGCCGTGACCGAGCAATCCAATGTGCCCCACGATGTACGGCAGTTTGTGGCCGTCGCCACGACCGGCTTCGTGCTGATGACCTTGTTCATCAACGGCATCAGCCTGCGTCCGCTTATCCGTCGACTGCACCTCGATCAGCTCTCGACTATTGAGCGCACCATCCGCAATCAAGCCCAGGTAGTGGCGTTGGAAGATTTGCGTGATAAAACCGATGACATCGCTCGCAAAGAACATATAGGCGATGAAGTGCAGGCCCGCGTCCATGCCGTGTTCGACGCCAGTCTGACCAGCGTGGATGATGCGCAGGTGCGTCAGTTGTCTCACTCTGAAAAGGTGGCGGTCGGTCTGGCGATTGTCGCGGCGCGTGAAGAAGAGCTGTTTTTTGATGGGCTCAAGGCACAAATCGTCGATTGGCGCATCGCCGAGTCCTTGCTGGCACGGGCCGAACGCATGAGTGATGCGGTGCGCGCGGGCGGCCTCACGGGGTTTGAGTCGGCCATTGCGGCCGACCTGCGTTATTCGGCTGCGTTTCGCTGGTCTTTGCGCATGCACACTATTTTTGGGTCGCAGCGCTGGCTGGCTAACGAGCTGGCCTATCGTTTCATGAATCTCATGAGCAAGCGTTCTGTCGCCCGACAGCTGATTCGGTTTGCGCAAGCGGAGATTCCGCCATTATTGGGCGAAGAGGCTACCGCGGCCATCGTCGGTGCTCATCGAGAACGCCTGGTGCAACTGGAAAGCGCGATGGGGGCGCTTAGCCTCCAATACCCGTCGTTTGCCACGTGGCTGCAAGAATCGTATCTCGGGCGCATTGCACGCGCCCTGGAAAACATGCGCTATCGCGATATGCTGTCGCAGTCTCTGATCAGCGGCGAGGTATACGCCGATCTGGCCCGGCAAATTGGTCATCGATGGGCGCATATAGAGAAGCGTCCCGCGATTGATATCGCCATGAGCGCCAGCAATCTTGTCAAGCGAGTGCCCTTGTTCGAAGGATTGTCTCCTGAGGCGCTCGCCGCTCTGACCAAACTGCTGAAGCCGCGGCTGGCCGTGCCTGATCAGCCCATCAGCATATCAACTGGCCGTTTGCGCGCCATGTACTTTGTGGCCTCGGGCGCAGTGTCTATTGCCCTGCCCGATGGCACGACTATGGAACTGGGTACAGGTGAATTTTTTGGCGAAATATCGCTTATTTCCGGTCAGGATTTTGCCGTGCATGCGCAATCTTTGGGCTATAGCCGTTTGTTGATGTTGCCGGGCCGCGATTTTGATAGGTTGCTGGCACGTGACCAGACGCTGCGTGAAACGATCCAGGCTGTCGCCAAGCAGCGTTTGCGTGCCTTGACCGTGTGGCAAGAGTTTCAGTCGGGAGCGCGTCAGTACGAGCCCTTACCCGAGAATCCCCCCATACAAGGCTCTGATGCGTCTGCGAACCCCTCCTCGGGCGTTAGCGCTTAAAGCAACTGGTGGATGTCGCCCGCAATGACTTTTGCCGGGGCATTGCCGGGGAGCAAGACTCGTGCCTCGCCGGTTTGATCCAGGATGTAAAAAGACGAAGAGTGATTCATGGTGTAGCTATCGGGTGTGCCGCCCGCTGCCTTAGCGTAGTAGGCCTTGAAGGATTGCGCCGTTTTATGGAGTTGCTCTGGCGAGCCTGTTAGCCCCACAAAGTTCGGATCGAATGCTTTTACGTATGCGTTCATGATGGCGCCTGTGTCCCGTTCGGGATCAACGCTGATCATGACGACTTGCACTTTCTGTGCGTCGCCCTTCAGTAACTTCATGGTTTGTGCCAATTCGGCCATGGAAGTTGGGCATACATCCGGGCAGTGGGTAAAGCCAAAAAACACCAGTAATACTTTGCCTTTGTAGTCGGCCAGCGTGCGTAGTGTGCCGCTGCTGTCGACCATGGCCATATCGTGGCCTAGATGGGTACCGCTGATGTCGGTACCCTGAAATTTAACCGGATCTTTACAGCCGGCCAGGCTAAGAGACAATAGGCCGGCGACAGCCAGCGAGGTAAACCGGCGGCGAGAAGGCGAATAGCGAGTCATGATGGCTAAAGTAGATTAATCCAGTGATCGAGCAAGAGGGCGGCAAATAATAACGCCAGATACAAAATGGAGTAGCGGAACAGGGAGCGCGCCAGCTCGTCGCTATAGTTCTTGTGGAGACGCCAGGCGTACGCAATGAATATGCCGCTCAGGACAATGGCGGCAGCCAGGTACGTAACACCGCTCATGCGAATCACGAAGGGCATTAGCGAGGCGGCAAAGAGCGCGAAGCTGTAAAGCAATATATGCAGGCGGGTGAACTGTTTGCCGTGCGTCACGGGCAGCATGGGCAGCCCGGACTTGATGTAGTCGTTATTGCGATACAAGGCCAGTGCCCAGAAATGAGGCGGAGTCCAGATGAAGATAATAAGCACCAGCAGCCACGCTTCGGCCGGTGCCGCGTTGGCGACGGCCGCCCAGCCCAGAAGTGGCGGCATCGCACCCGATAGGCCGCCGATAACAATATTCTGCGGAGTACGAGGCTTGAGGATAATGGTGTAGATGATGGCGTAACCTACGAAGGTGGCAAAAGTCAGCCACATGGTCAGTGGATTGACCCAGGTATAGAGCACCATCATGCCCAATCCGCCCAGCACGCCCGAAAACGACACCACTTGCAGATTGGAAATTGTGCCGCGCGCAGTAGCCCGGCGGGCTGTGCGCAGCATGCGAGCATCGATCTCTCGCTCGATCAGGCAGTTGATGGCGAAGGCCGCCGCCGCCAGCAGCCATATGCCCAATGTGCCGGCCAGTACATTGACAAGTGGTGGCAGGCCGGGCGTAGCCAGGAACATACCGATGACCGCGCAAAAAACGGCAAGCTGCGTGACGCGGGGCTTGGTTAGCACCAAGTATTGGCGAAAGAGATGAGGTTGAGCGATAGTAGCGGAAATCATATTGGTATTTTAGACCCTCCGGCGCGCGATAGGCGCACGAGCAGTGTGACGCTGGCCAAGACCAGACCTGCGGCGCCGCCGTTGTGAAGTACGGCAATCAGTAACGGCCATTGGAAAAAAATCGTGGTCAAGCCGGTGAACAATTGCGCCAGCAGCAAACCCAGCAGCAATTGGGCCGGGCCGCGCAGGCCGGGGTCGCGGCGCATTTTCCAGCCCAGCACGCCCAAGTAGATAAACACCACAAAAGCAAAATTGCGATGTGTCCAGTGTATGGCGGTCAGGGCGGTTTGAGAAATCATGGCGCCTGAGGGCAGCATTCCCAGGCCTCGAATCAGTGAGTAGCCGTCGCCGAAGTCCATGGTGGGCAGCCATTGGCCGTGACAGGTGGGGAAGTCCATGCAGGCGAGTGCCGCGTAGTTGGTGCTGACCCAGCCCCCCAGGGCGATTTGGATCAGCAGCAAGACGAATCCGAACGCCATCCAGGGCCGCCAGGCGCGCGCGGCGGCAGCAACGGGAAGATGGCTTCGCTCGCGCGCCGCCAGCCAGGTCATGATGGAAAGCAGTGTCATGCCTCCCAGCAGGTGGCCGGTGACGACCACAGGCATGAGTCTGTGCGTAACCGTCCAGGCGCCAAAGGCGCCTTGCAGGCAGACCGCAAAAAACGCGAAGATGGCCAGGCGTGGCGTATGACCCAGACGGGCGCGGTAGCGCCAGGCGAGGTAAACGATGGCGATTATCATCATGCCCAGGATCGAGCCCGCGTAGCGATGGATCATTTCGATCCAGGCTTTGGAAAAGCTGACCGCGCCGTAAGGCATGGCTTGTAGCGCCTTTTCGATATGGCCACTGGCCGCTAGTGGGGTGATTTTCCCGTAACAACCAGGCCAGTCCGGGCAGCCAAGCCCTGAATCGGTCAGACGCACGAAGGCGCCAAACATAATCAGGTCAAGCGTTAAAAACCAGGTCATGAAGACCAGCTTGCGGTAGCGGGCGTGTATGCGGTCGATCATGATCGTTTAGCCGATACTCGAACGCGCAAGAAGTTTCTTGATGTCGTCGCGCACCTTGAGTGGATCGGCCTGGTCAGGAAATTGCATCATCAGGTTGCCCAGGGGATCGATGATCCACATGGGCTTCTTCAGAGCCGATTCGGCATCGGCAGCCGTCACGTCGGGCATCAGGTAAGCCGCCAGTTGTTTGGCGTCGGCATGAACGATAAGGGTGCCTTTGTACGCCGTGAGCACCTGGGCCGGTGTGGGCGTCTTGTCGGTTACGAACCATACGCGCGTCAGGCGATCGACTTCTTTGCCTTGGCTGGCGTGCGAATTGCGCAGGATAAACAGTTTTTTTACGCAAGACTCGGGACAGGCGCCCTGGTCCGCACTGGCCAGTATCCATTTACCGTGCAAGCTGTGCAGGTCGAAGGGTTTGCCATCGGCTGTGGTCAGCGTCAAAGCACTGGCGGCCGGTATCGGACGTTGTGGCTGGATCAATTGGCCATAATTGCTGTGGCCCTTGGGGCGCAGACCCAAACTAGGTACATAGTAGGCCAGGTACGCGAAAAGCACGGGGGCCAGGCAGATCAGTACGATAGCGATCAGAGGCGCGGTGGAGCGCAACTTCGGAGGTTTGGCAGGTGCGGAGACAGAGGGAGCGTTGCTGGGCACGTAGATTCCTTAAGGGTTTTGCTGTGGGTTCACGCTTGTGCAGGAGGCGGACGGTTTGCTTGATTGCGGCGGCGCAGCGCGTTCAGCGCAGTCACCAGCCAGGCAATGCCCGCAATAGAGGCGAAGGCAAACCATTGCATCGCATAGCCGATATTTTCGCTGGCATTAAGCGAGGCATGGGGCCACTCGCGCCCGAACCCATCTTGGCTATCCGAGGTTTGTTCGATGATGGTCGGAAGCAGTGTCAAACCAGTGGCCTGAGCGTAAGCTTTCAAATCCAGGTTCTGCACATGAGGCAAAGGGTGGTTGGCCAGTGGTAGTTGTGCGGGCAACTTGCCTGCGGTGCTGTGTTCAAGAGACCATATTTCAAACAGGCGCGGTACGCGACTTATTAATTGGCCATTGATGGTTTGTAGGCCTTGTGGGTTGGGGATGGGGGCCATTTTATCTTTGGGCCCCAGTGGCCGGTGCACCCAACCGCGCAACACCATCACCGCAGTATTCGAAGCGGCATCGAGCAGCAGCGGCGTGGCCACCCAATAGCCAATATAGCCTTTGAATCGGCGGTTTTCTAGTAAAATGGTCAGGTCATTGCGCCAAGTGCCGCTGGCGGTCACTGGCCGCCAATTGACGAATCCACTGTGAGGTGAGTTGGCGTTAAGATGCAAGGGAGCTTGGTTGCGGCCCGACTCAATGGCGTGGCTTGTGGCGCGCCGTTCGGCCGCGCGCCGTAGCTGCCAGTTACCCGCCAGCGTAAAGACAATGACCATCGCACCCAATAATATCAGGGTGGCGAGCGTGCGAGGATTGGGGTGTGAACGGGCCATATCTGCAATAATTCCAGTTTACCGGAGGCGGCAATGCGTATCGTAGTAATCCTGGCCTTTCTGGGTATCGTGGGGAGTATGGCGTCGGCCTTGTTCTACTTGATGCGCGACAAGGGTGGCACGAATAAGACCGTTAACGCCCTGACTGTACGGGTTGGGCTGTCAATTGCTTTGTTCCTGTTTGTACTGTTTGCCCACTATATGGGTTGGATACAAAGTACAGGCATCAATCCGCGATGAAGAGTGGTTCAGTAAAAGGCCGGCAGAGCCGGCCTCTTACTTTGATTCGGGCCGTAATTGTTTTAAAACCAGTAAACGAACAAGTACAAGCCCAGCCACACCACGTCTACAAAGTGCCAATACCACGAGGCACCTTCAAAACCAAAATGGTGGTCGGCCGTAAAGTGACCCTTGATCAGGCGCACCGTAATGATCGTTAACATGGTGGCGCCAAGAATCACGTGAAAGCCGTGGAAACCGGTAAGCATGTAGAACAGCGAGCCGAAGGCGCCGGAATCAAAGCGCAGGTTAAGCTCGGTGTAGGCATGGTAATACTCGTGCGCCTGCAAACCCACGAACGAAAACCCCAGAATAACCGTCAGTATCATCCAGAAGATGGTTTTGCTGCGGTGATTGGCGCGCAAGGCGTGATGCGCAATGGTGATGGTCAGGCCCGACGTCAACAATAAGGCCGTGTTGATGGTAGGCAACCAGAACGGGCCTACAGTTTCGAATGGCGCAATGGTGCCGGCGGGGCCGAAATTAGGCCATGTCCCAGTAAAATGCGGCCACAGCATTGTCTGGTGGTCGAGATTGCTCAGCCACGGAGTGCTGACCTCGCGGGTATACCATAACGAGCCGAAAAAGGCGGCGAAGAACATAATCTCGGAAAAAATGAACCAAGACATGCTCCAGCGATACGAGTGATCAATACGCTTGCTGTTTAGACCGCCTTCGGATTCACCGATGGCGTCGCCAAACCAGTGATACAGCACGAAGAACAAGCTAAGGATGCCCACCAGAAATATCCAGAAGCCGGTTTGGTAGCTATTTATCCAGAGGGCTGCACCCAGCATTACCAAAAGCAAGCTGATTGCTGCCCGCACAGGGTGGGCGGAATCTGCGGGTACGAAGTAATAAGGCGCCGCCGCCACGTTGTTAGCCGAGTGACTTGCACTCATGGTGTTCTCCTGTGATGCGAATAGTCAAAACTGAAAGTGTTATAGCGCGCTTAATACGGCCCAGCGTGCGAGGAAAATCAACACCCCCACAAATACCGCCGTTGCCAGCCCGCCGGCAATAATAAGATAAATCGGGTTAAGCGTGGCGACATCCCGCGAGTAGTCTTTGCCTTTACGAACTCCGAAAAACGCCCACGACACGGCTTTGAGTGTCTGGAAGAAATTCGGTTTGCGCTGCGCGGATTCGAGGATGTCGTCGGTCATGTCTGGGTTCAACCCATCATCATGAGGCCGCCGCGCCAGAAGCACCAGGCGAAGATGGCAATGGCGATAATGCCCAATGCCAGACCAGTGTTGCGGTTGCGGCGACGTTGTTCAGGGGTCATGATCATATTAGTTTATGACAGGTGGGGTGGTAAATGTGTGATAGGGCGCAGGTGATGGCACCGTCCATTCCAACGCTGTGGCGCCTTCCCAAGGTTTTGCCGGAGCAATTTCGCCGCGGCCCGAGTACGCTTTAAGCGCTACATAAAGGAAAATCAGTTGCGACAGGCCAAACCAGAATGCGCCGATAGTGGCAATTTGGTGGAAGTCGGTGAACTGTGCTGGGTAGTCGGCATAACGACGCGGCATCCCTGCCAGGCCCAGAAAGTGCATGGGGAAAAACGCAACGTTAAACGAGATCATGGTCGACCAGAAGTGCCATTTGCCAAGTTTTTCGTCGTACATGCGGCCAGTCCATTTGGGCATCCAGTAGTACGCGCCGGCAAACATCCCAAATAGTGACCCTGCCACCATCACGTAGTGAAAGTGCGCCACCACGTAATAAGTGTCCTGCACCTGAACGTCGATGGGCGCTATGGCCAGGATCAAGCCGGTAAAGCCGCCAATGACAAACACGAAAATAAAGCCGATCGCGAACAGCATGGGGGTTTCGAAGGTCATGGAGCCGCGCCACATGGTGGCCACCCAGTTAAAGACCTTCACGCCGGTCGGGATAGAGATCAACATGGTGGCGTACATGAAGTACAACTGCGCTGTGACGGGCATGCCCGTGGTGAACATATGGTGTGCCCAGACCAGGAACGACAGGATAGCGATCGAGGCCGTCGCGTACACCATGGATGAGTAACCAAACAGTCTTTTGCGCGAAAAGGCCGGTACCACTTCGGAAATAATCCCGAAAGCCGGCAGAATCATGATGTAGACCTCGGGGTGTCCGAAGAACCAGAATACGTGCTGGTACAGAACCGGGTCGCCTCCGCCCGCTGCATTAAAGAAGGTGGTTCCGAAATGGCGGTCGGTCAGCAACATGGTGACGGCGGCCGCCAGAACAGGCATGACAGCCAACAACAGGTACGCGGTGATCAGCCATGTCCAGCAGAACAGCGGTATTTTCATCATCGTCATGCCGGGTGCGCGCATATTCAAGATCGTGACGATGATGTTGATCGCGCCCATGATGGATGAGGCGCCCATCAGGTGAACCGCGAAAATGGTGAAGTCCATGCCTGGGCCCATTTGCTCGGACAGTGGCGCGTACATGGTCCATCCGGCCGCGTTGGCACCGCCAGGAGCGAAGAACGATGTCGTCAACAAGATGGCCGCCACGGGCAGAAGCCAGAAGCTGAAGTTGTTCATGCGGGCGAATGCCATATCAGGCGCGCCAATTTGCAGTGGCACCATCCAGTTGGCAAAACCCACGAAGGCTGGCATGATCGCGCCGAAAATCATGATCAAGCCGTGCATGGAGGTGAACTGATTAAAGAGTTGTGGCTCAAAAAATTGTAGCCCCGGCTCGAACAGTTCTGTACGTATCAGCAAGGCCAGCACGCCGCCTTCGAGCAGCATGGTAAAGGCAAAGATCAGGTACATGGTCCCGATGTCTTTGTGATTGGTGGCGAGAAGCCAGCGCCGCCAGCCGTAAGGGATGGCCGCATGGCCATGGTCTTCGTGACCGTGACTGGCTGGGATGTGATCGGCAGTAACGCTACTCATGGTGGACTCCTTCCTGCTGAACCGGGGCTCTGTATCGAGACAGCCCCGGTAATAAACTTGCGAATTGCTATGCGGTGGGTTGGTGGCTTAGCGCAAAGCCTTAACGTCGGTAGGTTGAACTACCGGGTCTGGCCCCTTTCCTGCGTTATCCCATGCGTTGCGGGTGTAGGTAATGGCTGCGGCAATATCAATGTCGCTTAACTGGTTGCGCCACGCGGCCATGGCTGTTCCAGGATGGCCGTTGAGCACCGTAAGGATTTGCCCTTTCATCGGTGCCAGCACGAATTTAGTGTCGCCATCGAGTGCGGGGAAGGTGCCCGGAATGCCTTTGCCAGTAGCCTGGTGACAGGCCACACAGTTCGCGCCAAACACCTTTTCGCCGCGCGCGAACAACTCATCTTTAGTCCATTTCTTGTTCGGGTCGTCTGCAGCGCTGGCCATGGTCTTTTTCTGGTCAGCAGCCCACTTGTCGTAGTCGGCTTGCGACACGACTTTAACCACGATAGGCATGAACGCGTGGTCTTTGCCGCACAGCTCGGAACACTGGCCGCGGTAGTTGCCAATTTTGTCGGCACGGAACCATGTGTCGCGCAGAAAACCGGGGATGGCATCTTGCTTGACCCCGAAATCGGGCACCGCCCACGAATGGATTACGTCGGCGGCCGTCAACACCACACGTACTTTCTTGTTGACCGGCACGACCATCGGCTTGTCGACTTCCATCAGATAAAACTCGCCTTTAGGCGCGCGGCCGTCGATTTGCGCTCGCGGCGTCGACAGATGCGAGAGGAATTGCACGCCGGTCGCTGGGCCGTCCATGTATTCATAGCCCCATTGCCACTGATAGCCGGTAACCTTGACGGTCAGGTCGGAGCTGGAGGTGTCTTTCATGGCCACGACCGTACGGGTTGCCGGAAGCGCCATGCCGATGACGATAAGAAAGGGAATGACGGTCCAGGCGATCTCGACTGCCGTGTTTTCTTCGAATTTAGCTGGTACAACGCCGCGTGATTTGCGATGCATGATGATGGAGTAGGCCATCGTGCCAAACACACCGATGAAAATGATCGTACAGATGATGAGCATCATCCAGTGCAGCCAGATGACATCGTGTGCGATTGGCGTCACCCCCGTGTGGAGGTTGAGCTGGTTGACCTTTGGGCCGCCGGGCATATCCTTCACCTGTGCACTAACAATGCCTGCCAGGAGCATCGCGCCAGTACCCAGTAACCCTCTCAACTTCTTCATGCTGACCTCGTAATACGGCGTGCTTTCGCTAACATTTGACATACATCAACCAAATGTCTGTGAAAAACACATAAATTATTGAATGGCAGGCTCGAAAAATCGTGCGCCCTAACTACCTGCTCGAATTACTTAAAGACGGCAGAATTATAACGAACCTGCGGAGATCGTGTGTGACGCCTGTGAGGCACCATACATTTCAATTCCAGGCGGGTTAGATGATGGGCGGCATGCATACACTACAATTATTGCATGAATGACTTATCTCATGGATCGCTTTCGTCGGCGATTAACCAGCGCTATCAACAGCTTGGACGCCTCGTTCAGCAATTGCCGCCCAAGGGTTCGCGGCCGCTTACCGTCTCGGGACGTGTGGCGGGGTGGGTGACAGCCAAGGCGACGGGCGTGGTCGACGGCTTGCCGGGTGTGCATGTGGAGGCCGAAGCGGTTCATGTTACGGCGGCGACATCGCAGCGCATTACGCTTAAGGCTGTTCTGGAGCGCATTGCGCAGGTTTTGCGCGATGCCAATTGCCTGCGCGGCTGGCGTGACGAACTGCTTGATGTGGTGGGCGAGGGGCGTACGCTGTCAGTTATTGAGCGAGCAGCGATGCGGCCATTGGGCTTGTTGACGCGTGCGGTACATCTGAATGCCTGGACGCCTGCCGGAGATCTCTGGATTGCGCGCCGGGCGCTTAGCAAAAGTACTGATCCGGGCAAGTGGGATACGCTGGTGGGAGGACTGGTGGGGGCGGCTGAAAGCCTGGATGTATCGTTGTTGCGCGAGAGCAACGAGGAAGCGGGTCTGGTGCCGGCTGATCTCGAAGGCCGCGATCCCTTACAGATGATTTTACGCATGCACCGACGTCTGCCCGAAGGCTATCAGGTCGAAGATCTACTGGCCAGCCAATGTGTGCTGGCTAAATCCGTACGTCCGGCCAATCAGGATGGCGAGGTCAGCGAAATTCGCAGCGTACCCGTGGCCGAGGTTTGGTCCATGATCCAGGCGGGCGAGTTCACGCTGGAAGCCGAGCTGGTCATTCTGGACGGCTTGCGCAGGCGCGGCTTGTAGCGGCACCCGTTTGTCGTAGGCGGCCCCCGTTTGTCGTAGCGGCACCCCTTGTGGGTGCCACCACCCACCACCCTCTACGCCGCACCCTCGCGCCCTTCCCACGCCGCCAACGCGCCTTTGGCCGCCTCATTCAGCGCATCGCTTGCCACTTCCCGTTGTGCATTGAAAATCATCAGGGCGTAAGGCTCTGCCAAGGCCGAAGCTTGCGGACACAAACACAATTCTTCACCGGCCGACGGCGAGCGAACCCGCCAGTAATTAATGGCCGATTCCATCTCTGCGAGGGTGTATGAAGTCTTCATTGGAGAATAAGCATTAGACGCTAGAGCCCACTTCAGTTTAATCTTGCTAGACTGACAGTTCGGCGTTTAAGGAGCCACCATGACCACGCGAAATAGTAACCCTTTTGTTCTGCCCGGTCTGGGGCAGGGTACAGACCTTGGGGGGAACCCCCTGATGGCCAGTCTGGAAATGATGCAGCAAGCCTGGCAAGGACTGTCGGGCGCGGGCGGTTTGGGCCAGTCGTCCATGGCGGTACCCACCAGTATCGAAGACCTGGATCGCCGAATTACTGACTTGCGCGCCGTAGAAAACTGGCTGCGCATGAACCTGTCCATGTTGTCGAGCGCCATACAGGGTCTGGAAGTGCAGCGTGCTACGATCGCCACGCTTAAGTCCTTTATGACGGCCTCAGGTATGGCCGCGACGCCCGGCGGCCCTTCGCCGCTAGACGTCGTGTTGGGCATCAAACCTGCCGCAAAGAGTGGCAGCGACAAGGTAGCGGAACCCCCCGAGAAGGTAGTTGAACCTCCAGAGAATGTAGCAGCATCCCCTGATCCCGAATCCGCGACTCCTCCCCAGCTCGATCTGGCTAGCGCGCAGGCGGCGACCCAAGGTTGGTGGAATATGCTGCAAAAGCAGTTCGATACCTTGGCGGCGGCCACCACAGCCTCCATGCAAAATGCAGACGATGCGGCCAAGTCGGCTACCGGCGCGCAAACCACCCCCACCCGACCAGGCGCCCGAGCAGGGGCGACACCCAAGGCCACTAAATCTACTAAGACGGCTAAAGGGACTAAGGCGGCGCCCCGAAAACGCAGCAGTGCTTCGAAAAAGACCCAATCGTAAAATTTAATTTTGAATCAATAACACAATGCTAAATATTGTTATTCTGGCCGCAGGCCTTGGCAAGCGGATGCAGTCCGATTTGCCTAAAGTCTTGCATCCTCTGGCCGGCAAGTCGATGCTCGCGCACGTCATCGAGAATGCGCGGCGCTTGAACCCAGATCGTATTGTGGTCGTGGTGGGTCACGGCGCCGAGCGTGTTCAGGCCGCCTTCGCCGATCAGCCCGACCTGCAGTTTGCATTGCAGCGCCCCCAACAAGGTACAGGACATGCCGTGCAACAGGCGGTGCCGTTCTTGCTTGAGCAGCACGCGGCGCAGGACACCACCCTGGTGCTCTATGGCGATGTGCCTTTGGTACAGACGGAAACTTTGCAACGCTTGCTCGATGCGCGTGCGGGAGGTGTGGTCGTCCTGACTGAACGCCTGGCCGATCCCAGCGGATATGGGCGCATCGTGCGCGACGAGCAAGGGCTGGTACAACGCATCGTCGAGCATAAAGACGCCAGCGCGCCCGAACGCGACATTTCCGAGGTCAATACCGGCATATTGGCTGCGCCTACAGACAGGCTTAAAGACTGGCTGGCGCGCATAGGCAACCAGAATGCGCAAGGCGAGTACTACCTGACCGATGTAGTGGGGCTGGCCGTACGCGACGGCGTTTCGGTTCATGCAACGCAGCCTGGCGCCGCGTGGGAAACGCTGGGGGTCAACAGCCGTGCGCAGCAGGCGCAGCTAGAGCGTGTGTGGCAAGGCGAGCTAGCCCGCCGCCAGCTTGAGCTGGGCGTTACGCTGGCTGATCCGGCGCGCTTTGATTTGCGCGGCTCGCTTAGCTGCGGGCGCGATGTCTTTATTGACGTGGGCTGCGTCTTTGAAGGACAGGTTCAATTGGCCGACGGCGTGCGTATCGGACCGCATTGCGTGATCAAGAACGCCCGCATTGGCGCGGGCACGCATATCGATGCGTTTAGCCACATCCAGGAAGCCGTAGTCGCCGACCTGGCGCAAATAGGCCCCTACGCGCGCTTGCGGCCCGGCGCCGATATCGGCTCGCAGGCACATGTAGGCAATTTTGTGGAAATAAAAAAGAGCCGGCTAGGCCAGGGCTCGAAGGCCAATCACCTGTCTTATATTGGTGATGCGCAAATTGGCGCGCGGGTCAATATCGGCGCGGGGACCATTACTTGCAATTACGATGGCGTGAACAAGTTCCAGACCATTATCGAAGACGATGTGTTTGTAGGCTCGGACACGCAACTGGTAGCACCCGTCAAAGTAGGCCGTGGTGCCACGCTAGGGGCGGGCACCACGCTTACTCGCGATGCACCCGCCGGCCAGCTGACTCTTTCTCGCCCCGTGCAAAAAACCATTCAAGGGTGGCTGCGGCCAAATAAAAAGCTCTGACCATGCATATACTGCAGCTCAATTTCGAGCGTGGATGGCGGGGCGGCGAACGACAGACCTTGCTTAGCATGCAAGAGTTTCGCCATGTCGGACACGAGGTAACCCTGCTGGCGCGCCGAGGCGGTGAACTCGCGCAGCGCGCACGCGCCGATGGTTTTGTCGTGCATAGTTATGCCAGCGCGGCAGGGCTGTGTTTCTTTCTGCTGGGCCGCGGACGCCGCTTTGACGTATTGCACGCGCAAACTGCTAATACCATTACTTGGTTGGCCTTGTTCAAAAAATGGTTGCGCAGGCCCATTGTTTTTACGCGGCGGACTGCTTTTGGGCTAGGTGAGCGAGCAGGCAAGACGGTCTGGAAATGGCGTCAGGCCGACCTGCTGGTGGCTATTAGCGAAGCCGCAGCCGCCGAGCCGCGGCGCATGGGCCTTGCGGTAGCGGTAATTCCTAGCGCCATCGCCGCCCAGCCCTATGATCTAGAGCACGCCCACGCCTTTGCCACTCAATTCGGTTTGAAGGAGGGCCTGCACGTGCTCGCCACGGCTGCGGCGCTGACGCGCGAGAAAGATCCTTGCACCTTAATTCGCGCCGTACACGCCCTGCGTGGCCAGCGAGACGATTTTGTATTTATCCATATGGGCGCCGCGGGCGATGCCGGGCAGGCTGCGCACGACCTGGTGCAAGAACTGGGCCTGCAACACCATTACCTTTTTGTCGGATTCCAGGACCGTGTCGAAGATCTGTATCGGCTGATGGACGTGTTTGTGCTGAGCTCACGCCACGAGGCGCTGGGCACCAGCGTGCTGGACGCGTTTTTATATTCGGTTCCGGTAGTGTCGACCAATGCAGGAGGGTTGAAGGAAATTTTGGCCGACGGGCGCGGGCTGTTATGTGAGGTGGGTGACCATCAAGCCCTGGCAGCCGCCATCGCCCGCATGCTGGACGATGCTCCACTGCGCCTGTCCACCGTCGATCAGGCGCATGCCTACGTGCTGCAGCACCACCACCCTGCGCGCATGGCGGAGCGCTACCTGACTGAATACCAGCGTTTGGTGGCAAAGTCTTTGTAGAGGCTGCCTTGCTTGCCAACGATTTGGCACCGCTACTTTCTCAGCGTAATCCGCGTCTCGAACTTACCTCGATGTATGGAAAAAAACGTTCGCACATTGCGCACATTCGCCTGCGACGTAAACACCCGGTGCGCCATGGCGTGGTAGGCGGGCATATCAGTCACTTGCGCCAGCACTACAAAGTCTGGCCCGGGCGACACCCGATAACATTGCAAGATAGCCTCTTCGCCAATGATGTTGGACTCGAATTGATCCAGGTATTCTGCAGTCTGTACGTCGAGCGTAACTTCGATAATGGCGGTCAGTGTGTGACCAAGTCGTGCCGGGTCAAGTATGGCCACCTGCTTTTCAATCACCCCCTCATCAGTCAATCGCCGAACCCGGCGTAGACAAGTGGGTGCAGAAGCATGCACCCGGGCGGCTAGGTCCTGGTTGGTCAGAGAACTGTCAGTCTGCATTTGTTCCAGAATGCGTAGATCCAGTTCGTCGACAGAAATTGGTAGTTTTGAAGGCTTATTCATAATTAACAGGAAATAAAAATGGTGGAAATCTGGCAGCCCGTACAAAAAACGCCACGCGTCCTCAATTCCGAAAAACTAAATGGTTAAAAATTGTCTCGAAAAAACAGCCTTGGTTGCTCGATATGAAGATTTAATAAAAATTATATCGATTTATTGAAATAATATTTCTAATTATTCTTTGACAGAAATAAAAACATATATAAGTGTAAATAAAGAAATTTAATTTCATTGATCTATGTGCACAATGGCCCATCTCTTAAATTAAATCAACCGGAATAACATTTATGTGTGGCATTGTTGGTGCCGTCGCACAACGCGACATTACCCCTATTCTTCTCGAAGGTCTCAAGCGGCTTGAATACCGTGGATACGATTCCTGCGGCATCGCCGTTCACTCCGATGGCGAATTGCGCCGCGCGCGCAGTACCCAGCGCGTTGCCGAGCTTGAAAACCAGGTCCGGCAGGAACACATCAGTGGCTTTACAGGCATTGCCCACACCCGGTGGGCCACTCATGGCGCGCCAGCCACGCACAACGCGCATCCGCATTTTTCCGGGCAAGGCAACGGAGTTGCGCGCATTGCACTGGTGCATAACGGCATCATCGAAAATTACGAAGAGTTGCGCACCGAACTGCAGGCGGTGGGTTATGTATTCGAGAGCCAGACCGATACCGAAGTCATCGCGCACCTGATCGATCACTTGTATGGCGGCGACTTGTTCGAAGCCGTACAGCAAGCCACGCGCCGCTTGAGCGGCGCTTATGCCATTGCTGTGTTCTGTCGCGACGAGCCTCATCGCGTCGTGGGTGCTCGCCAAGGTTCGCCGCTGGTCGTGGGGCGCGGCAAGAACGAAAACTTCCTGGCCTCCGACGCTTTGGCGCTGGCGGGCACCACCGACCAAATTATCTACCTGGAAGATGGCGACATTGTTGACCTGCAACTGTCACGTGTCTGGATTGTGGATGTCGACGGCCATACGGTTGACCGCGAAGTTCATACCGTACATATACATACCGGCGCGGCCGAACTGGGGCCCTACCG
>JBDTLC010000056.1:0-20956 GCA_039935015.1 Paralcaligenes sp.
AAAGCGGGTGCGAATTCGCGCGGTGTCGTGCGAGCCTTGCTCCTGGACGAGGGCAGGTCCGGGTTTTCCAGCCCAGCGCTTGTCAGCATAGCGCTCGCTGGCCAGATCGTTATCGATAATGGAGCGCAAGAAGTTGGAAGGAGGCGAAGCGGAGGCTGAGGTCATACGGGTCATGCAGAAATAGTGTCTTGCAAAGTAAGCATTTTGCCACGTTCTGTTCGCTTTGCTTGTCGGCTGGTGTCACAAGAGGCCAAAGAGGCTCTACACTAGCGCCCATTATGACGAACTCTGCTCTCTGGCTATCCCAGATCCAGTTTTTCCTCAGCCTGGGTTTTTTATCGCTGTTCCTGGTGGTTGAACTGGGTCTGGCGTGGGTGTTGCTGTTTTTCAAGCTGTGCGCCCATCATTCTGGTCAATCAGCCTGGACCACGGCTTATCGATTCTGGGTGCGGGTCTTCGCCCTGGCCTTTATCCTGACCTTTGCCGCCAGTATGCCGGTGCTGATTCAATTCGGTAGCCTGTGGCCCAGCCTGATGGATAAAATCGGCGAAATTGCCGGCCCTTTGCTTGCGGCCGCGATCGTGACCACCTTTATTTTCAAATCCTGTTTTCTGGGCGCTATGCTGTTTGGCCAGAACCGGCTTTCCGATCGCATGCACACGTTGGTCGTATTTATGGTGGCGTTGGGCGTTACGCTGGCCGCCGGGTGGATGGTGGTGCTGCTGTCCTGGATGCAAACGCCTGATGGCGCCAATATGATCGATGGTCAATACCACGTTATTAGTTGGACGGATGTGCTGTTAAACCCCTCGGCGGGATGGTATGCCGCTCTTTTCCTGATCAGCGCGGCCTTGTCGGTGGCTTTTCTGATGTTGGGCGTGACGGCGGGGCAGACTTTACGCCGGCCTCTTGATGAAAGCGAGCGTCTGGTATTCAAGATGGCGCTTGTCGTGGCAATGACCACGGTCCTGTTGCAAGGGGCGGTTGGGTGGGGCGCCGCCGGTGTTATTGCCCGGCATCAGCCGGCCAAGGCAGCCGCTACAGCCGGCTACTGGCATTCGGGCGTTCAGCCTGGCCTGGTCTTGTTCGGCTGGCCCGATGCAAGCAGTCAGAGCAACCTGTTTGCCTGGGAATGGCGCCATGCGGGAGGGCGTTGGCTTGGGCGGGACGCCAAGGGACAGCTGCAGGGGCTCGATAAATTCCCTGAGAAAAGGCCGCCGGTAGCCTTGGTTTTCTGGTCGTTTCGGTTGACGGTGATGGTGGGCTTGCTCATGCTCCTGGCCAGTTGGCTGACGTATTTCCGCGTGCGCAAAAAAGAATTCGATCCCGGGATGCTGTCTGTACGCTGGCGTCGGTTTCTGCGCCTGATGATGTTCTCGGGATGGGGGGGGTGTTTGACGGGTCTGGCGTATTCTCTGTTTGGTCTGTATCCCTATGCGGTCAACCAGACGGTTACGCTCAATGAAATCGCAAGCACCACAGATTGGACCGTTCTGTTAGGAGCTGGTATGGCCTATCTACTATTTTATGCAGCGCTAATGCTGGGCTTTCTCCAGTTGCTGCGCCATATTGCCCGTTACGGCGTGGTGCCCGTGGCCCGGCGCAGGGGGCGGGCATGATTGCTTCACTCGCAGCTTCGTTGGGGATGAGCCCCCAGGATCCCGCTTTCTGGATGCCGCTAGTCTTTATGGCTGTATTGTTCGTGGTGATCGTGGCTGGCACGATTTTGGATGGTTTCGATATCGGGGTGGGATGTCTGACACTATTGGCGCCACGCGACTTGCGCCCACGCATGCTGTCGCTCCTTAGCCCTTGGCGCGATGCTAATGAATTCTGGCTGTTTCTGGGCATGGGCCTGTTCGTCTCGGCGTTTCCCAATGCCTGGGGCAGTGTCATGGGTAATCTTTATTTGCCCCTGTGTGTGCTCGCGTTGGGCGTCATGCTGCGTTCAGTGTCGTTCGAGTTTCGTCTGCGCGCGCCGCTTGAAATGAAATCGCGCTGGCTTTTGGGGTTTGGTCTGGGTTCCGTGATTACGGCCTTGGCTCATGGGTTTTTGCTCGGGCAACTGGTGGTGACCTACCAGCTACAGTCCGGCTATGTCTGGTTTTCAGTATTTATTGGCTTATGCGCAGTAGCGTCGTATTGCCTGTTGGGTGCTGCGTGGCTGATTATGCGTGAAGCTGGCGAATTGCGTATGCGCGCCGTGATGTGGGGCAGGAGGACGGTTCGCTGGGCGGCGGCGGGAGCCGTCGGAGTCTCGTTGGTGCTGGCTTTTGCCAACGCGGGAGTCTTTCTGAAATGGAGTGATGGGCCTGCGTGGCCGGTGGTGGTCGGCATGTGGTTTTTTTTGCTGATGGCTTTTGTGTCGATCGAAATGTGCTTGCAGCGGATGGTGGTTTCGAGCTATCGCACCACCGCCTTTCCCTTTGTCATGGCGCTGCTCATTTTTCTGGTGACGCTGGGCGGGCTGGGCTACAGCTTTTTCCCCTACCTGGTGCTCGATAACATTACGATTTGGGATGCCGCCGCCTCAGTATCCTCACTAAGCCTGATTTTATCGGCAACGGTGATTGCTCTGCCGGTAGCCTTGATCTTCAATATCTGGGTCTACTGGCGCATGTTTGGCTTGTCGCGGCCAGTAACGCCTCCGAAATTCAAGGCGTAGAGGTCGGTTTCACGCTTGGGCAGCGGACACGACGGGTAGCTTGACGATGACATCGAGCCCGCCGTTTTCGGCTTGCCCCAGCGTCAGTGTGCCGCCGTGAGCTCGAACGATGGCCTCGCATAGCGCCAATCCCAGGCCTACCGAGCCGGTGAGTGTGCGGGCTTCGTCGAGTCGCGAGAACGGCCGCATTGCCTCGCTGCGCCGTTCGGGCGAAATTCCGGTGCCATGATCGGACACGCTTATGATCGCCTGGCCGTCTTCGGCTGTAAGCGCGATCTCAACCGGGGGCTTGCCATGATTGAATGCGTTGGTAACCAGATTGTCGAGCAGGCGTCCGAGGGCGACGCGATCGGCGTTGATAGTCAGAGGCTTGGACCATAGTTGCGTCAGGCGCACCGCGCTACCGGCACTTTCCCAGGCTGAGGCCTGCTCTTCGAGCCACGCATTGAGCGCCAGACGCGTGAAGTGGTAGGTGCCCGGATCGGTGCCGCGCACGAAGCCGATAAATTGGTTGATCATGCGTTGCATGTCCTGGATATCGCGCCGCATGCCCTCTTTGAATGTGGATTCATCGGCCAATTCAATGCGCAGCCACATACGCGAAAGCGGGCCCTTCAGATCGTGAGGTAGTCCAGCGAGCAGGGTGCGGCGAACCGCGCCTGATTCAGCCAGCGCATCGAGCATGGCGTTAAAGCGCTCGCCCAGTATGCGAGTTTCCCGGGGGCCTGACGGCGTGACCCGTTGCGGCTGACCGGCAGCCAGTTGGTCGGCGGCGTTGGCCAGCCGGGTGAGTGGCCGTGTAATGTGCCAGGAAAATATGGCGGAGATCAGCAGGAACATCCCTAGACCGCCCAGCCAGATGATGATGGCTGGCGTGGATATGGACGGAGTGACGTGATCGAGCGGAATCACCAGCCATTCGCGATTCTGTCGCGAGTCATCCTCGCCCGGGCCGGGTGCCAAAGAGATGAACAGCCGCGGCGGCTGCTTTCTGGACAAGGCCACCCGCGTGCCATCGTGCAGCCTGGTGTTAAGGGCCCGGACGAAAAACCGCAGCTCGTGTTGCATGTCGTCAGACAGCTTCGAATGATTTTGTTGCACTCGATGCGGCCTCTGTACGTGGCCTTGAATTCTCGCCTCGCTAGGCAAGTCGCGCGACCACAAATGCCATTCATTCTGTGAGGCCTCGCGAACGAACTCGGCGCGGCCTTCGGCGGGAATCTGGGCCAGCGCGGCGCGCAGGGTACGAATGGTGGTCACCGTGTATTGCACGACCACCCGCTCGGTGAGGTTTCTTCGATAATAGTTAATTGAGGCGACTGTGGCGGCCTGCACCAAAAAAATAGTACCCAGCGTGAGCAGAATCATGCGCGCACGCAAGGACAAAGGTAGGATTGAGCGCCACTTCATGGATATCAAGGCGAAAAGCGATAACCGATACCCCATACGGTTTGTATCCAGCGGGGTTGTTTGGGATCGTCTTCAATTGATCGGCGAAGGCGTAAAACGGCGATGTCAATGGCTCGGTCATTGCGCTCGCCTTCGTCGTCGTCGCGAGCCAGGGCCAGTAAGCGCTCGCGTGAAAGAGGTTTGCCGGAATTTTTTATGAGAGCCTCGAGCAGATTGATTTCACCTCCCGCCAGTTTGACAGGGACCTGGTTTTTGTAAAGCTGACGGGTGACCGGGTCGAACACGAAAGGGCCAAACGTCATGGCCTGTTCTTTCACTAATGCCGAGGCACCTTTTTTGCGGCGCAAAACCGCTTCGATACGCGCCAGCAATTCACGCGGATCGAAGGGTTTGCCTACATAGTCGTCAGCGCCGGCTTCAAGGCCGACGACGCGATCGACGGTTTCGTCGCGGCCAGTGAGCAAGATGACAGGGATGTCTTCGCCCTGCTGGCGCAGGCGACGGCAGGCTTCCGCGCCGTCTCCATCGGGCAACATGCGGTCGAGGACGATAAGGTCGGGGTTATAGCGCTGAATGCGTTGCGTCAGGTCGCTGCCATCGGCCGCAAGCAGCGTGTCGTAGCCGTGGCGGTTGAGATAGTCGGCCAGTAATTGGCGCAGGGCCGGATCGTCATCGACGACCAGAACTTTGATGAGTGGTGTATCCATGCACGCCAGTGTGACGATTCGCGAGTTCGATGGCAAGTACCCGGAAATACATTGAAATACATGCTTGAAGGGATGCATTTGCGACAAATTACATCATTCGCGTCTATGATTACAAACCCGGCCAATGGTCAATCGTGCTCGGTGGGGCAATATTAGGGCCTTGCTGAGTGTCCATGCCTGACTTATTTGGATGTTTCATATCCTTGCATGATAGCTAGTCTGGTTTCCTCGATGCGCAAACGCCTGGAAAGCTATTCTTGGCTTTCCGATTTACCGGCCATGCTTTGCTGGGCGGCGCTGGTTGGCGTGCTCGGCGCGTTTGCCACCATCGCCTTTCATGAGGGTATGCGGCTGGTACAGCACCTCGTCACTGGCGACAGCGGCTCGATCGTTCGAGTAACTGAGGGCCTGCCCTGGTATGGTCGTTTGCTTTTTCCGATGGCCGCAGGCGTGGCGGCTGGCACCCTGTTGTGGGGTGCGGCCAAGATAAAGGCAGGCGCCAATTCAGACTACATGGAGGCCGTTGCCATCGGCGATGGGCGCCTGTCTTTGCGACAAGGGCTGCTGCGTTCTCTGTCGTCTCTGTTTACGGTGGCTTCGGGTGGATCAATAGGCCGTGAAGGTGCCATGGTGCACCTGGCGTCTCTCAGCGCCTCGGCGATTGGGCGTTTCACCCATTTCAGCACGGCGCGGTTGCGCCTATTGGTGGCCTGCGGCGCGGCCGCGGGTGTGGCGGCCGCTTACGGCGCGCCGATTGCCGGGGCCTTGTTTGTGGCCGAGATCGTCCTGGGCACCATGGCCATGCAAAGCTTTGGGCCTTTACTGATTGCGGCAGCGACGGCCAATATCGTCATGCGTATGGCAGGTAGCTATCATGTCAATTACGAAATGACGAATGTTCCCCAAATTGGCGGAATCGAGGTAGTGCCGTTTCTTTTTCTGGGCGTGTTATCGGGGATTGCCGCGCCTTACTTCCTGAAGTTCCTGGCCTTGACCAGAAAAACGTTTAAGCGCACCGGGCTGCCTTTGCCACTGCGGCTGGGTTTGGGGGGGATTTTGCTGGGGCTGTTGTCGATTTTTGTACCCGAGGTGGCGGGCAACGGCTATAGCGTGGTGTATTCGCTGCTGCATACGCACTGGGTCTGGTCCATGGTGGTGCTGATGTTGGTGTGTAAGGTGCTGGCCACGGCGCTGACCGTTGGTTCGGGAGCAGTAGGTGGGGTATTTACCCCATCCATATTCGTTGGGGCGGCGTTTGGTACCCTGTTCGGCCAGATGGTGGTTTTTTTATGGCCCGGGCTGTCGGTCGAGCCCTATCTGTTCACAATGGTGGGAATGGGCGCATTCCTGGGTGCCGCCACTGGTGCGCCTCTTATGGCTATTTTGATGATCTTTGAAATGACGCTCAGCTACCAGATTGTGTTGCCATTGATGCTGGCCTGCGTCATTGCTTATTTTGTCTCGCGCGCGATAGCCGAGGTGTCGATGTACGAGGTCGTGCTGGTGCGCGAGCGTGACGCCCTGTTGCGGTTTCGCCTGCGTCATACGCAGTTAAGCGAGATGGTCAAACCCGCCGTGACTGTAGTGAAAACCAGTGCGCCTGTCACCGACGCCTTGCAAATGTTTTTAGATTACCCGGTTAAATACCTGTATGTGGTCGACGAAGACAATGTGTATCAAGGCGTGATCGCGCAGCAAGATCTGACCAGCCTGCTGATCAATCAAAAGGGGCTGCAGGGGCGCCTGGCTGGCGATGTGTTGCGACTGGATTTCGTCAAACCTTTGTACCCCGATATGACGCTGGACGAGGCGCAAGGCATTTTCGTTAATCATCCAGGCGAACGCGTGCCGGTTGTCAGTCGCGAAGACCCGCCCCGTTTGTTGGGCGTGGTGTACAAATCTGCGTTGCTGGAAAAATATTGCGCGCTTAAAAAATCACTCGATACCAGCGGCGAAGCCATGGTCGACGTAAGATCCGTGCCGCGTGCGCCTTAATCTGTACTGCGGCGCGGCAGCCCTTGTGGCTGCCGCCGACAGGCTGTCAGGTATGATGGATTTATAAAGCGGCTTGTGGCGACTGGGAATGGCAATAAATAGTTTCAGTATTAAGACAAAAATCGGGTTGGGGATGCTGGGTTGTTGGGCGATGGTGGCTGGGGCTCAAGAGGTTCCATACACTGTTATGGTCGACGATAACGGGCCGTCGCTGAGCGATCTGGCTCCCGTCCGCTTGTATTCAGTACCTAATATTTCCGTGGAGCCTGCGCAGCCGTTGCCGCCCGTGGGGGCCTCCGGTGATGTAGCGCCCGCCGCAGTCGTCGTTGCGGCGCCTGAGCCGGACTCGGCGCCAGCCCCCGAACTGACTCTGGATCTGGAAGGGGCCTGGCGCAAGCACATGCCGATGTATGCCCCCGGCGCCTGGCAACCCATGGGGGTTAATGTCCTTACGAAGGACGGTCGCGTGGACCAGACGGGCGACGAGCATTGGACGCTGGGCACCCATAACTGGCGTTACACCCGGGCCAATGGCACAAATCTGACCTTGGGCAATGATTTGGCCGGTGCCCCGCAATGGAGCGATTCCGCCCGACTAGGTGGCGTGCAGTACTCTCACCAATTATCCACGGAAAACGCGGCGGCTGATCAATGGCAATACTCGACGATGGTAGGTGCGCTGGACTACTCGCCCAGCACGACCGAGGGTGGGTTGATGTATGGGCCGGCGGCCAGTAGTTCGGTGCTGCGTTACGGCTGGAGTCCGCAGTTCACGCTAGAGTCTCAACTTGAGTTGGCGCCCGCGATGGACACACTGGGTCTGGGCGGAGCGTACGACACTCGTGGCTGGGGTGTGTGGAAAGCGGGCGTTGCCCAGGCTAGCCGGGATATGCAACGAGGCTGGCGCTATCAGGTGGGCTACGAAGCGAACGTTCTTGACACGCTGAAGCTGTCCTGGGTCAACGCGCAGCGCAGCGGTGGTTTTGCTGACTTGAACCGGTATCGCGATTATTCGGTCGATGGTGGTCAAGCCAGCAATCGCTGGGTTACGACATGGCCAACCGGACGCTGGGGCGATATTAGCGGCTCCTACGAAACGGTTCATACCGTCTCTGGGCCATCGAAACAATATATTGGGCTTGGCCAACAGTTCTGGCTAAGTCCCCATCTGAAGGTCGCCCTTCAGGCCGATCATGAAAGAATCGGCGGCGATTACAACGTAGGTTTACATTTTTCCATACCCATTAACTGATCTGCCTTGTGTTGGGGGTGGCAGCCACAAGGACTGCCATTACCTGAGCGACTGGTACATCTTGGTAGTGGTACCCCTTGTGGGTGCCCTAACCTATTCAATCAAGACGATATTTGCAGAATCCAATACTACCGCGCGCGCAGGACTGTCCACCCAAGGCTGGCCCGCGCGGTGTAGCATGATGGCTGAAATACTGTTGTCCGCGTCCAAGCCTCTAAGATTTCTGGCCGGCCCTTTCTATTTACTTCCTGTCCGTTGAATGTCTGCTACTGAAAAAACCGTACTCGATACTTTGCAATCCGTTTTCGGCTATGAATCTTTCCGTGGCGATCAGCAAGCGATCATCGAGCATTTAGTGGGCGGGGGCGATGCCTTGGTCTTGATGCCAACAGGAGGCGGAAAATCGCTCTGCTATCAGATTCCCGCTTTGATCAGAGCCGGCACCGGAGTGGTGGTGTCGCCCCTTATCGCCTTGATGCAAGATCAAGTTGATGCCCTGACCGAATTGGGCGTGCGCGCTGCTTTTTTGAACTCAAGTCAAGATTGGCGCACCGCCCGCGAGGTAGAGCAGGCGTTTTTGGCTGGCCGGCTGGATCTTCTTTATGTGGCACCCGAGCGCTTGCTTACCGAGCGCTGCCTAGATATGCTGGAGCGGGGCACCATTGCCCTCTTTGCCATTGACGAGGCGCACTGCGTTTCACAGTGGGGACACGACTTCCGTCCCGAGTATCTCGAGCTGTCGATTTTATCCGAGCGTTGGCCGCAGGTTCCACGCATAGCCCTTACCGCTACCGCCACGACCGTGACACGCCGCGAAATTGCGCACCGCCTGAATCTGGATGGCGCGTTGCACTTTGTGTCCAGCTTCGATCGGCCCAATATACTTTATCGCATTATTGAAAAAGCCGAAGTCAAGCGCCAGCTCTTGCACTTCATACAAACGGAATATCCGGGCGACTGCGGCATTGTGTACGCCTTGTCGCGCGCCAGGGTTGAAGAGACCGCCGACTTTTTATGTCAGCATGGCATTGCTGCCTTGCCCTATCATGCGGGCCTAAGCGCTACGGTGCGGGCCGACAATCAGGCCCGCTTTCTGCGTGAAGACGGGCGGGTCATCGTCGCCACTATCGCCTTTGGTATGGGTATCAACAAGCCCGATGTGCGTTTTGTCGCTCACATTGATTTACCCAAATCGATAGAAGGCTACTACCAGGAAACCGGCCGCGCTGGACGTGATGGGCTGCCTGCAACGGCGTGGCTGGCATACGGTTTACAAGACGTCGTGCAGTTGAGACGTATGATCGACGGGTCGGCCGGTGACGATTTATTCAGGCGCCGACAGGGGGCGCAGCTGGATGCCATGTTGGGTCTGTGCGAAACGGTATCGTGCCGGCGCCAGCGTCTGCTGGCATATTTCGATCAGGAGATTGAGGCTTGCGGCAATTGCGATACCTGCCTGGAACCGCCCCAGGCTTGGGATGGCACAGTGGCTGCGCAGAAGATCCTGTCGACGGTATATCGCTTGTGGCGCGAGCGCGGCCAGCGTTTCGGGGCTGGACATCTTATCGATATAGTGCGTGGCAAGACGACCGAGCGCATCAAGCAATACGACCATCAGACGCTGTCGGTTTTTGGGGTGGGCGCCGATCTGTCTGACCAGGCATGGCGCGGAGTCTTGCGTCAGTTGCTGGCGCAAAGCCTGCTGACAATCGACCATGAGGGCTACGGTACCCTGGCGCTGACCAGTGCCAGCCGGGAAGTCCTGAAGGGCCAAAAGACTCTGATGCTCAGGCGCGAATCCCAGAAGCCGCCGCGCACCGGCCGATCGACGGGCACGCGGCGCAAAGAGGCCGAGGTCGTGTTGGCGGCGCCTGCTCAGCAGCGCTTCGAGGCCTTGCGTACCTGGCGCGCCGATGTCGCGCGTAGCCATGGTGTGCCAGCCTATGTCATTTTTCATGATGCGACCCTGCGCGAGATTGCCTTGCAATGCCCGGCGTCGCTCGACGAATTAAGCCACATCAGCGGGGTTGGGGTGCGCAAGCTCGAGGCCTACGGCGAAGATCTTTTGCGCCGGGTCGATGCCTGATTGCGCGTCAACCCATTTCTGAGTCGATGGTAAACGCGAAGCCGACAAAGTTCACAAAAGATTTAGAAATAGAATTAGACGAATAGTTCTGCGTTGTCGGCCGCGCTGGGCGGAGTCAGGCCCAAATGACGCCACGTAGTCTGGGTGGCGATGCGGCCTCGCGAGGTGCGTTGCAGGTAGCCTTGCTGGATGAGATAAGGCTCGATGACGTCTTCGATAGTGTCGCGCTCTTCGCCTATGGCTGCGGCCAGGCTGTCGACCCCTACCGGCCCACCGTCGAATTTATGAATGATGGCCTCGAGCAGCTTGCGGTCCATCAGGTCCAGGCCTTGTGGATCGACCTCCAGCATGGCCAGCGCCGCCGCAGCGATCGATGCGTCGATCCGGCCGTCCGATTTAACCTCGGCATAGTCGCGCACACGGCGCAGGAGTCGGTTGGCGATGCGGGGCGTGCCACGCGCGCGTTTGGCGATTTCGACGGCGCCTTCTTCTGTCAGGACGGCATTGAGCAGGTGAGCGCTGCGCGCCACAATATGCATCAGATCTTCGGCGCTGTAGAATTCCAGGCGCGAGACGATGCCGAAGCGATCGCGCAAGGGGTTGGTTAACATGCCCGCACGCGTGGTGGCGCCCACCAGAGTAAATGGCTGCAGATCGATTTTGACGCTGCGCGCCGAAGGCCCTTCGCCGATCAGAATGTCGATCTGAAAATCTTCGAGAGCCGGATAAAGGATTTCTTCGACCACCGGTGACAGGCGATGAATTTCATCGATGAACAGCACGTCGTTTTTTTCGAGATTGGTCAGCAATGCCGCCAAGTCGCCGGCCCGCTCGAGCACTGGGCCGGACGTCTGGCGCATCTGCACGCCCATTTCGTTGGCAATAATGTGGGCCAGGGTGGTTTTGCCCAAGCCCGGCGGCCCGAATAGCAGGACGTGATCGAGCGCCTCGTTGCGGTTTCTGGCGGCGGCGATAAAGATCTCGAGCTGTTCTCGTACGCGATGTTGGCCAATATATTCGTTGAATGCGCGCGGCCGCAAGGCGCGTTCCACCGACTCTTCGTTGGGCGAGGCGCTTTGTGCCGCGACGATGCGTTCGGTCTGGGGGGCGCTGGAGAGCTTATCGGAATGTATGGCCATGATGGGAGGTCGGCAAAGTTAAGGCTATCGTACACTAAGCCATCCGGCAACGACGCGGTGGCTTGTCCGGGCCCTGTAGCGGTGACTTGTCTTGGCCCCGTAGCGGCAGCCCTTGTGGCTGCCAGAATCGTTTAGAGGCGAGATGGAATCTTGCTGCGATGACAGGCACAAGGCCTGTCGCTACAGCCTGACGCTACAGCCGGTCGCGACAAAACTCACCCGCGGGCGAGTGATTTGAGCGCCAGCCGGATGCCGTCAGACACGCCTATGACATCAGGCAGGCCTTTGAGTGCGGCGAGTGATTCACTATTCGAATAGCCCAACGAAAGCAAAGCATTCAGGATGTCATCTTTTCCTGACGGCAAATGGGCGGCGCCTGGGCCCATATCGGCGCCCAACTTGCCGCGCAGTTCAAGCAGCAGTCGTTCGGCTGTTTTCTTGCCAATGCCCGGCACACGGGTGAGCAGTGTGGTCTCTTGGCGGGTAATGGCGTTGGCCAGATCGTCGACCGTCATGCCCGAGAGTACGGCCAGGGCGGTGCGGGCGCCGATACCGGTGACTTTGATCAGCGCCCGGAATGTCGAACGCTGGCTGGCAGTAGAAAAACCGTACAGTGTATGGGCGTCCTCGCGTACGGCTAAATGAGTATACAGAGAGACGCGCGCCCCATTCTCCGGAAGGTCATACAGCGTGCTCATGGGAACGTCGATTTCGTAGCCCACGCCCGCCACATCGATGCAGACCATGGGAGGTGTTTTTTCCAGCAATGTGCCCGTGATGCGTCCGATCATTGAAGACCTCTCCTAAGTGCTTAACCGATCAAGCGGCCGCCGCGCAGGCGGTTGCCGCGTTGTCCGGGCAGTTCGCCCGACAGTTTCAGGCGTTGGGCCAATGGGCCTGCATGCGCATGACAAATGGCACAAGCCAGCGCATCGGCCGAGTCGGCTGCTGGCAAGCCATCGAGCTTTAACAAATGCTGAACCATTTTCTGTACTTGCTCTTTGGCCGCATGGCCATTGCCCACGACGGCTTTCTTGATTTGCAGCGCCGTATATTCGTGCACCTCCAACTGGCTGTCCGCCATGGCGCACAGAGCGGCCCCGCGCGCCTGTCCGAGCAGCAGGGTGGAGACAGGGTTGGTGTTGACGAACACCTTTTCCAACGCAGATACGGTGGGCTGCGTGTCCCGTACAATTTCGCGCAGATTATCGAGTATGACTTTCAGGCGTTGCGCCAGTGGCTGGTCGGCGGCAATGACAATGGTGCCGCTGGTGATGTACTGCAGGTGCATGCCTTGGGCGTCCACCACGCCGAAGCCGGTGCGCCGCAAACCCGGATCGATGCCCAGGATGCGCATTAGTGGCGGAAATGCCGCGCGCCGGTCAGCACCATGGCGATGTTGCGCTCATTGGCGGCGGCGATGACTTCGTCATCGCGCATGCTGCCACCGGGCTGTATGACGCAGGTGGCCCCCGCATCGATGACCACATCGAGGCCGTCGCGAAATGGAAAGAACGCATCGGAAGCGACCGCCGAACCGGCCAGGCTCAAGCCCGCATTGTTTGCTTTGATTGAAGCGATGCGGGCCGAATCGACGCGGCTCATTTGCCCCGCGCCGACGCCCACCGTCATGCCGTTGGCGACGAACACGATGGCGTTTGATTTAACGTATTTGGCCACCTTCCAGGCAAATATCAGGTCCTGCATCTGCTGCGCCGTGGGCGCCTTGTGCGTGGCGACATTGAGGTCTTTGGCCGCCACCTGGTGGTTATCGGGAGTCTGCACCAGCCACCCGCCGCCCACCCGCTTGACGTCGAAGGCATTGTGAGCCGACCCGGGAGGCACTTGCAGGACGCGGACATTTTTTTTGGAGGCAAAGATGGCCAGCGCGTCGGCGTCGTAAGCGGGCGCCAGAAGCACTTCGACGAATTGGGCGCTGATGGCGTGCGCCGTGGCGGCGTCGACCGGACGGTTGAACGCAATGATGCCGCCAAAAGCCGAGGAGGGATCTGTTTTGAATGCCTGCTGGTAGGCAGCCAGCGGCGTGTCGGCGATAGACACTCCGCAAGGGTTGGCATGTTTGACGATAACGCAGGCCGTAGTTTCGAAGCCGCGTACACATTCCCAGGCGGCGTCGGCGTCGGCGATATTGTTGTACGAAAGCTCTTTGCCCTGCAATTGACGGTAGCTGCCCAGTAGCCCGGCACCCAGGGGTTGGTCGGTATAGAAGGCCGCAGCCTGATGCGGGTTTTCGCCGTAGCGCAATACTTGTTGCTGCTGCATTTGCAAAGTCAGGGTACGCGGCCAGGCTTGACGTTGCGGCGCCTGATCCTGACTGGGTTCGGTCTCGGCCAGACTGCTTAGATAATTGGCGATGGCACCATCGTACGACGCCGTATGCGCGTACGCGCGCGTGGCCAGTTCAAGGCGCAGGGCGTATGAGGTTTGCTTGGCCGGACCGTCTAATTCGGCCAGCACGCGTGCATAATCGCCCGGATCGATGACGACGGTAACGCCACCCGCTTGCGTGCCATGATTTTTGGCGGCGGCACGCAACATGGCCGGGCCACCAATGTCGATGTTTTCCACAGCCTCCGCAAATGAACACCCGGACTTGGCGATGGTTTCTCGAAAAGGATACAGGTTGACGACCAGAAAATCGATGGGCTCGATGTGATGTTGCGCCAGCGTTGCCATGTGTTCCGGACTATCGCGCCGAGCCAGCAGGCCACCATGGATTTTGGGGTGCAAGGTTTTGACGCGCCCATCGAGAATTTCGGGCGAGCCCGTGTGGGTGGCCACTTCGGTGACGTCCAACCCGGCTTGGGCCAAAAGCTTGGCCGTGCCGCCGGTGGAGAGCAGGCGCACACCGCGTGCGGCAAGTTCTCGGGCAAATTCGACGATGCCGGTTTTGTCAGAAACCGAGAGTAAGGCAGTTTGGATCTTCATGTATACGTTTGCGGTAAGGAGAGTTAGGGTTGCAGGTTATGGGCCAGCAGTTTTTTGCGCAGTGTGCTGCGGGTGACGCCGAGCATCTCGGCCGCTTTGGACTGATTGCCTTTGGATTTCTCTAGGGCTACTTGCAGTACCGGGCGTTCGACGCAGTTCATGACCATGGCCAATATGTCGCGGGGCTCGGATTCTCCCAGATCAGAGAAATAAAGTTCAAGACGTTCACGTACCGATTGTTCTAAAGGATTTTTGATGCTCATGGCGGAGGAAAGTATTTTTTAGTTGTTGGATGTTCAGTTTAAGCGGCCTGCGCCGCTGGCAAACGCTTTTCGATAAGTGCATGGGCCGGGTAGCGATTAAACCATTGCTCCAAGACTCGGGTCTGTTGACATGTTGTGTCGATCTGGTTGATGTCGCGGATAAGCGCATCACTGTCGGGCAATTCGGCCAGATACCAGCCGATATGTTTGCGTGCCGATCGCACGCCAGTGTATTCCCCGTAAAACCGGTAGTGGTCGTCGAGGTGATCCAGCAAACATGCACGCAACTCACCGTAACTTGGAGGATCCAGATGCGATCCTGTAGCCAGGTAATGTGCAACTTCGCGGAAAATCCACGGACGGCCTTGCGCGGCCCGGCCGATCATTATGGCGTCGGCACCCGTGTACTGTAGTACGTATTGCGCTTTTTCGGGACTATCGATATCCCCATTTGCAATCACTGGAATTTTGACTGCGCTTTTTACTTCGCGGATCGTATCGTATTCAGCCTGGCCTTGATACAGGTCGGCGCGGGTGCGTCCATGCAGAATCAGCGCGGCAATACCCACCTGTTCAGCCTGTCGGGCGATGCGCATCACGTTGCGGTGCTCGCGATCCCAGCCGGTGCGGGTCTTGAGCGTGACTGGCACACCCAGTGGCGCGCAGGCTCGCACAACACGGTCAAGTATGCGCACGACCAGATCTTCGTTGAGCAGAAGTGCCGAGCCAGCGGCCACATTGCACACTTTTTTGACTGGGCAGCCCATGTTTATGTCGATGATGCGGGCGCCTTTGCGTATGTTGAATACCGCGGCCTCGGCCAGCATTTCGGGGTCGGACCCGGCAATTTGTACCGCAATCGGGGCCACTTCGCCGTCGTGATTCAGGCGCCGCGAGGTTTTAACGCTGTCCCACAGGCGGGGATTACTGGCTGCCATTTCTGAAACCGCGTACCCAGCGCCTAGTTTTTTGCATAGTCGCCGGTAAGGACGATCGGTCACCCCCGCCATGGGGGCGACGAAAACGATGTTGGGGAAAGACCAGGGACCAATGCGCATGGGGAGATTTTAACCCTCTATTTATTTGTATCGTGCTACTGATGATTAGATGCGAAGTCCTTGCAGCAAGTGGCGCGCCAAGGGAGTGCGCAGGCTGGCGCTTAGGTCGAGGGCCAGCAGGCTTAGGCCGCAGGCGTGCTCGATCAGGGGATTCTGTGTGGCGAAAATTCGTGGCAGAAAATCGGTTATCCCGCTTGTCAGCCAGCGGTCAGGGCGTCGGTTCTGTGCAAAACGCGCCAACATCGGGCCTGGATCGGTATCGCTGCGCAGCAACCACGTAGATAGCCCTTGGGCCAGTTGTACCGCGTCGCGTAGCCCCAGGTTAAGCCCCTGACCCGCCACCGGGTGGAGTGTCTGCGCGGCGTTGCCGATGGCGACGGTGCGTGCGTTGATCAGCGAAGGGCCTGCGTGCAGGCTAAGTGGGAAAACGTGGCGCGGGCTGGCGCAGGAAAAAGACCCGAGCCGATCGCCGAACTGTTCGTGCAGCGCGGCTTCGAAAGTGCGGTCGTCCAGGCGGGAAAGTTGCTCCGCGTGACGCGGCGAGCAGCACCAGACAGTGCCGTAGAAGTCGCAGCCTTGGGGGTGCGGCAGGACAGCAAGCGGGCCTTCGGAGGTGAATCGTTCGAACGCCCAACGTAGCCTGGGTCGACTGGCGCGGACCGTGGCCAGTACGGCGTGCTGGCTGTATTGACGCTGTAGGCCTTTGGGCTTGGCTCCATCGGACTGGATCAGAAGAGCGCTTGAAAGTACGCGTTCTCCAAGATCGATTTGCACATTTTTAGCATAATGGAACTGGGCATGAGGCGCGCTCACAAGCTCGATTCCGCAACGTGCTACGGCCTCGTGTAGCGTCGCCAGTAGTGCGTCGTAAGGCGTAACGCTTCCCAGGCGCGGAACATTCAGTTCACTGTGGCGTATTAATGTGCGGCCCAAGCGGCCACGTTGTGATACGTGTACGGTTTCGATACTGGAAGATTGGTCCGGCCACGCATTTAATTGTTCGAGCAAAACGCGACTGCCGTGGTTTATGGCCAGTGTGCGTGGGTCGAAAGAGCCAGCGCAAGCCGAAGTGCCCGGAGCAATGAAATGCTTGCCGATCAGCGCAATCCGCTTGGGCGTGCTTGTTTTGCGAGCCAGCAGCAGCGCCAACGCACAACCTACTGGTCCGGCGCCGCTAATGGCAATATCGTAAGTGGGCGTGTCCGTCATTTTTTCCCGGTCTCAACTACAATGAGGCAGATTTTACGGCTTTGGTATAAAAATTCCTGGTGGCTAAACGAGGTGCCGCACCATGCAGACGCAAATCCAGTCCGGTTTTGCAGTATCTTCCGAATCTCCGATACCGGCGGCCAAACCACATCGAAGCAAACTGGCCGTGGCATGGCTGGCCTGTTTGTTGGGGGTGTTCGGTGCGCAGTGGTGGTATCTGGGGCGCCAGCGGGCCTGGATGGTGACTGCTTATTCATGTTTCATGATTGTGTTGTCCCAGTTCTACCCTAGCTGGTGGGAAAATCCGGCTTTCCTGATGTTGCTTGTTCCGATTACTGCTGGCTTTATTGAAGCGCTAGTCTTTGCGCTCAAGCCCGACGATCAGTTCGATCTGAAATACAACCCGTCTTCCGGGCAGGTTACCAAAACAGGCTGGGGGCCAGTCATTCTGGCCATTTTCACGACCCTGCTGTCGGGTATCGTGGTGACCGGCGGTATTTCCATTGCGGTGATTTACGTCTATACATCAATGGGCTGGCTCGATGGCCTCGTTCTTTAAATCGATCGGGCAGATGGCTTCTTGTGGCAATTGTGCAAGTTCCCCTAAGCGGTTCGTCTTCAGGGGGAAACTTGTGTGTGTTGGGGGCGCGAAGCAGGGCGCCGCGGTATCAACTGAACTTAACGAGAGATAATTTTAAGTCTTTGACGTTACAGAGCTTTTCCAAATTTTAATAGCTCGAAAATTATTGGCCGTGGGCAAGTCGTCGCCACAGACAAAAAGTCGGAAAGAGACTAGAAGGCGCCAAAATGAACGAGGTAATTGGGTCAGATGACGAGGCTAACTTGCGGTTGCAGGAAGGGCTTCGCGCTAGTCAGACTTTGATTGCGCTTTACGATCAGCATGACAGTCTACGATATGCCAACGAGGCGTTCCGCCAAGCCTTTGTGGGCAACACTGACAGTGCTGATTTTTCTGCCATTGTCAGGGCGAATCATGCAGCGGGGAAAGGCGTAAATATTGGCGCCTTGACCATAGATACCTATATTAATCATGCGCGTGCACGACGACGTGCTCAGCGCTATTGCTCCTATCCCGTCGAGCTGATTGGAGGTGAGCGTCTTTGGATATCCGAAACGCTCCTGCGCGATGGTTGGCTACTTTGCGAAGCCGCTGATGTCACGATGCTTAAGCACACGGAAACTTCGCTACGTGTTGCGCGAGATGTTGCGCGTGAAGCATCACAGACCGATTATCTGACAAAGCTACCCAATCGGCGCTACGGATTCGAACTATTAGAACGAACGTTGATCCATGCTCAGGATCGGGGAGAGCCGTTGAGCATCGCTTTGATTGATTTAGATTTCTTCAAGAAAATAAATGATCAGTTCGGCCATGACGCGGGCGATGCGGCGTTGTGTCGTTTTGCGGAAACTCGCTACGAATTTTTACGTGCTACAGATACTATTGCTCGCATCGGTGGCGAGGAATTCTTGGTTATTTTCCCCGGTGCTACGATGCAAGTGGCCGTCGATATCCTCAATCGACTTCATAACAATCCGATCCAGGTTCACCTGGAATGTCGTTCCATAGATTTTAGCTATACCTTTTCTGCCGGGGCGGCTGAAACGTCGCCGGCAGATTCTATGTCTTCGCTATTGGCGCGTGCAGATCAGGCGCTCTATACGGCCAAGGCTAACGGGCGCAATACCATTCAAACGTCATAACTATAAGATGAGTCAAGCCTTGCTGCCGCGTTGATAAAACGCGTTCGGTAATCTGCTAGAATTCACGCTCTTTCCGTCATTGGGGAGTAGCTATTTTCGGGCCTTGCCCGGAAAGCTTGCGTCAACATACTTGGTGACTCGTTCACCGTGGCGCAAGCGGCGTGGGCTTAGATCCCTCGTCAAGCGAGACCTTTGGCCGCAATGCGTTGTCCTGCCGGGCGTTCGCGTTGTCGCGCCATGGTTATCGCTACGCCCGGCCCGGGTTGTCATGCTGCTTGCCGTCTCCCTCTTTCTCTTATCCGCTTTGGCGATCTATGTCGCTTGCGAGTTCTTCGTCAATGGCGTGGAGTGGGTGGGTTACCATCTGAAGTTGGGCGCGACGGCCGTGGGTACAGTGCTGGCCGCCTTTGGTACGGCGTTGCCAGAAAGTGCCGTTACCTTTGTCGCGGTGGTGTTTGGCGGCACGCCCGAGCACAGGGACATAGGAGTGGGGACTGCCTTGGGCGGCCCGCTGGTTTTGGCGACGCTGGCCTATGCCGTCGTGGGGTTGGCGTTATGGTATCGGGCCGGGCGGGCTGGAGGCGACCGGCGCCTGGCGGCTGTGAATCAGCAACGCCTGGCTCGAGATCAGGCCTGGTTCATGGCCATTTTTGTGGTCAAAGTGGCGCTGGGCGTGCTGGTGTTCAGCTGGAAGCCCTGGCTAGGTCTGCTATTTCTGTTGGCTTACGGCTGTTACGTTAAGCGCGAATTGGCCATTTCCGAGAACGTCGCCGATGCCCAGACGCTGGCGCCGCTGAAATTTCGCCCGCGCGACTCCGGCCATGGCATGTATTGGGCCGTTACGCAAACACTGTTGGCTCTTCTGGTTATTGCCGTGGCGTCGCATGTTTTTGTTCAGCAGATCGAGACCTTAGGCGCCTGGGCTGGCGCATCGCCGCATATCACGGCGCTGCTGCTGTCGCCAGTGGCGACTGAACTGCCAGAAATCATGAATGCCTTGATATGGGTCAGGCAGGGTAAAGAGCGCCTGGCGCTGGCGAATATCTCGGGGTCCATGATGATACAGGCGACGATTCCCAGTTCGCTGGCCATCTTCATGACGCCATGGCACCTGGATACGCCCTTGCTCGTTGCGGCTGCGGTGACGATGGTGTCCATCGGCTTTTTGTGGATTTCATTGCGGCGCGCAGTGATGCGTGTGGCTTCGCTGGCCCTTGTGGGGTTTGCGTACCTGACCTTTATCGGTTTTGTCGTCGTGTATTTCGATGTGTGACACAGGCCCGCAACGGCTACTCGTTCTCTATTACAATCAAGCTTTTACCGGATTTTTGGCTCATGGAATTGTTGGCTTGGCTCACGCCCTGGGAGTTCTCTCCGACGTTGTTGCTGCTGTTTTTTGTCGGTGGCGCGCTGTTTGTGCGTGGCACCCAAGTGCATCATGTAACCATTGTGCGTCAAGCTTTGTTCTGGCTCGGCTTGATTTTCTTGTATCTGTCACTGCATACCCGCCTCGACTACTACGCTGAGCGCATGTTTTTTGTGCACCGTTTGCAGCACCTCGTACTGCATCATTTTGGGCCCTTGCTGATCATGGGCGCTTACCCTGGGCAAGTTATGCGCGCCGGCTTGCCCTTGCGCTGGCGCTTGGCTTTGCGTGACTTGCGCCATACCCGCCTCGGGCATGGGCTTGAAACACTGTTGACGCACAAGATCCTGGTGCCGTGTCTATTTGTGTTCTTTGTCGTGATATGGCTGGTGCCTACCATCCAGTTCTACTCTATGCTCGACTGGCGCATTTATCGTTTCATGAACTGGTCGGTTGTGGCCAGCGGATTCATGTACTGGAATTTGGTGCTTGACCGCCGACCCAGTCCGCCGGCGGCCATGTCGCCCGGTGGGCGCATAATTTCCCCAGTCCTCACCATGGCACCGCAAATGCTGGTAGGGGCAATCATTACATTTACCCAGCACGATATCTACCCGGTTTTCGCCCTTTGCGGTCGAGCCATTCCCGGCATATCGGCGACTATGGATCAGACGATTGGCGGCCTGACTATGTGGATTCCGGCTGGCATGATCGAAGTGTTCGGCTTGTTGTTTGCCTTGGGCACGTTGATGCGCCTCTCCTCCAAGGGACGCTTGCCCAACAAGCGTGCGCGGATGCAGCAGGCACAGCAGCAGGCCGCGCTGACCGTATAGACGGTGTCATGGATATCGTCGCGTGAACCGTGCCTCCAAAGCATCCAGAACGCCAGGCGTCAGGCTGTGTTCGGCGGTGATTGCCGTAACTTTAAGTATGTTGCCGTTGCAAGTTCGCGCTCAGCCCATAGGCATTCCCAGCCTTGGCGCTGCGTCTTCGAGTGAACTTTCACCCGCGCTCGAACGGACCTTGGGCGCGGCTATTATGGAGCAGGGGCGGCACGATCCGAGCTACATAAACGATCCGGACGTCGATCAATACCTGACCAGTATGGGGCATAAGTTAGTGGCTGAGGCTC
>JBDTLC010000057.1:0-12824 GCA_039935015.1 Paralcaligenes sp.
ATCAGACTTACCACTTATACAGTAATGCTCAGGCTACTGCTTATACAGCGTTTTCGGGCTGTCTTTATGCCACGTAAACACGTCGAATTTAAAGTTGGTTAAGTCGCCCTGCTTATTCCACGAGATCTTGCCAATCGGTGTATCGACCGAATGGCTATGTAAATAAGCAGCCACCTTAACAGGATTGTCGGCACCTACACCTTTGATGCCATCCGCAATGGCTTCGGTTGCCGAATAAGCCGTAAGCTGGAATGGGCCTGTAGGATCGCGTTTTTTATCGGTAAAGGCCTTAACAATTGCAGCATTAGCCGGGTTCTTGGAATAATCGGCAGGCAAGGTCAAGATCATGCCTTCGACGGCAGGACCGGCGATGGCGTTGATATCGGAATTGCCCACGCCTTCAGGTCCCATGAAGCGGGCTTTCAGGCCTTGTTCGGCGCCCTGGCGTAGCAACAAGCCCATTTCGGGATGGTAGCCGCCGTAATACACGAAGTCGACTTTGTCAGCTTTCAATTTGGTGATGACGGCCGAATAATCGCTATCGCCCGCATTGATGCCTTCAAAAAGGACAACCTTGACACCATCTTTATCGAGCGTGTTTTTAACTGCAGTGGCAATACCCTGGCCATATGATTGCTTGTCGTGCAAAACAGCAACGCGCTTGGGTTTAATTACTTTGGCAATGAAGTTTCCGGCCGCCGGGCCCTGTTGATCGTCGCGACCAATGGTGCGGAAAATCATGTCGTAGTTTTTGCCATCGGTGACGGCGGGAGAGGTAGCCGACGGGGAAATCATGAGCACGCTGTTATCGTTGTATATGCTAGCAGCAGCTATGGTTGCGCCCGAGCAGACAGGCCCAACTACGTAATGAATTTTGTCATTGACAATACGATTGGCGACAACAGGGCCTTGCTTGGGTTCGCAACCATCATCCATCCTGACCGCTTCAAGCTTTTTGCCCAGCACGCCGCCTTTGGAGTTGATTTGTTCGATAGCTGTGTCGACCCCTTGCGAGACGATATCGCCATATTGAGTAAGCGGCCCAGTAAACGGGCCAACAATGGCAATTTTGATCGTGTCGGCGCTAGCGGAACTGGAGACGAGCATCCCAACCGCCAAACCGATGGCAGCCGCTACTGGCGTAAAACGAATATTCATAAGTCCTCCTTGTTTCAACGCCGCAAGCATACACCGAAAGATCAGGGGCTGACTAGGCCTGAACGGCAAGGGTTTTCGCTATGAAAAGCCTGCTTTGTGCAAGGAGTTTTCAAACGTCACAAGGCAGCCGTCCAGTACGCATTACCGACGCAGATTGCGCAGCATCCAGACCTTTTCTCGTGCATGTCCAAACGTTGTGCGAGGAGGTCGGCGGTCAAGCCACTGCCAGTTCGCCAGTCGGTTGATTGTCATGCAAGTAATTAACACCAGGCAGCCCGCAATGGTGGATAGCAGCAGTTAGCGCATTAATAGCCGTGGGACGCGGGAAGCTTTTACGCCAGATCAGGACGACACGCCGATCTGGCACCGGTTTCTTGAACGGAATATAACTGAGTAAATCGTTTTGCAACCCAGGCATGGACAAGGAACTGGCCGGCAACACGGTAACGCCTATGCCGGCAGCCACCATATGACGTATGGTCTCAAGCGACGATCCTTCAAAGGTTCGCTGAATTCCATCACTGGCCGCCGAATAACGCGACAGTTCAGGACACACTTCAAGTACTTGATCGCGAAAACAGTGCCCCGAGCCCAGCAAAAGCATGGTCTCTTTCTTCAGATCGTGCGCATCGATCTCTTTGAGCGCAGTCCATGGATGATGCCGGGGTACGGCTACGACAAAGGGCTCGTCGTAAAGCGCACGCATCATCCATCCCGATTCAGGCAAGGGCAACGCGACGACGGCGCAATCAATCTCACCCTGGCGCAACAATTCGAGAAGTCGGGCCGTCAGGTTTTCCTGGAGCAATAGCGGCATCTGGGGGGTAGTTGCGATCTGTGTGGGAACCAGGCGTGGCAATAAATAGGGCCCAATCGTATGGATCACACCCACACGCAAAGGGCCGGCGAGCGGATCATGGCCCTGGCGCGCAATTTCGCGTAGATTGGCGCCCTCTTCCAGCACGCGCTGAGCCTGTGCCACCACGCGCAAACCAATAGGCGTAACGCCTACCTCGCTGCCGCCTCGCTCGAAAAGAACCACGCCCAGCTCTTCTTCAAGCTTGCGTATAGCGACCGACAAGGTGGGTTGGCTGACGAAACAGGCTTCGGCCGCTCGTCCAAAGTGACGCTCCCGGGCTACCGCCACCATGTATTTCAATTCAGTCAAAGTCATGTTGTTTCTCGCAATAATAGATCTGGCCACTTATGACCATGCCCTAGCTACGTAAAAAATCCTGTTTGCCCCGCATCCAGCGTGCCAGATGAGCCTGCGCCTGTGCCGGAAAGTTCGCCCTCATCTCGCGCGCCGCGTCCTGAGCCTGCAAGACGATGCGAGCATCGGTCTCCAGGCTGGCAAAGCGCAGCAACTCTAGCCCCGATTGCCGCACACCCAGAAACTCGCCCGGGCCACGCTGCGCCAGATCACGTCGTGCTATCTCGAAACCATCGGCGGTTTCGTACATGGCTCGCAAACGTTGTCGCGCTACTTGCGACAACGGTGCCTGATACATCAGCACACAAACCGATTGCACCGTGCCCCGCCCAATCCGGCCCCGCAATTGATGCAGTTGCGCCAACCCGAAGCGCTCCGCGTGCTCGATGACCATGAGCGAAGCATTGGGGATATCTACACCCACCTCGATCACGGTCGTGGCGACCAACACGTCGATGACACCGTCGCGAAAGTCCTGCATAACGCGTGCCTTGTCGGCAGATTTCAGCCGCCCATGCACCAGACCCACACACAAATCAGGTAGCGCCTGGACAAGCCGCGCATGTGTATCGACAGCAGTCTGCAACTGGAGGGCCTCACTTTCCTCTACCAGCGGACACACCCAATAGGCTTGGCGGCCATGCCTGACTTCATCGATAACACGGGCCAAAACCTCGTCGCGACGGACATCCGTCACGAGCTTGGTCAGAACCGGGCTGCGCCCGGGGGGCAACTCGTCAATGACGGACACATCCAGATCGGCAAAAAACGTCATGGCCAGCGTACGCGGTATAGGCGTCGCACTCATACTAAGCTGATGAGGAATCAATGTTTCAGTGCTCGCCTCACCCTTGCGGCTTAATTGCAGTCGCTGCCCGACCCCGAAGCGATGCTGTTCGTCGAGCACCACCAGATCAAGGCGAGCAAAGACCACCTTGTCCTGGATCAGCGCCTGCGTGCCTATGACCAATTGAGCCTCGCCGCTGGCCATGGCCTCGGCGACCCGGCGGCGCGCCTTGGCGCCTATGCTGCCGGTTAGCCACACGATTCTCACACCTAGCGGCTCTAGCCATGCCGCCAGTTTCTGAAAATGCTGCTCAGCCAGAATCTCGGTGGGCGCCATAATAGCGACTTGTGAACCACTGGCAATGGCTTGCGCGGCCGCCAGCGCCGCGACCACCGTTTTGCCGCTGCCCACATCGCCTTGTAATAGCCGAAGCATGGGAAACGGTTGGTTCAAATCATGCGCTATCTCGGCCACGACGCGTTCCTGTGCTGCGGTGAGCTTGAAGGGCAAGGCGCGGCGCAAGGCCATGACCAAGTCGCCACCCATCAACGAATGCGCCTGTTGCTTTAATCGAGCAGCGCGAGCCGCCGCGAGCGATAGTTGCTGAGCCAATAGTTCATCGAATTTGATGCGACGCCAGGCGGGATGATCATGCTCGATCAGATCGGCATAAGAGACGTCGGGCGGCGGGTGATGCAATACGCGAATGGCCTGGGCAAAGGGAATCAGCTCGTAACGCGAACAAATTTCGGACGGCAAAGTGTCGGACAGATCTGCCTCGTTCAGTGCTTGATCAATCGCACGCCGCAAGGTCGATTGCATCAAGCCATCGGTCGTGGGATAAACAGGCGTAAGCGCATCGGGCAAATCGCCACCGGCCGTGGTCACCCTAGGGTGAACCATTTCGTAACCTGAAAAACCCGCCCGCACTTCACCGCGTACCCGTACGCGCTTACCCGCGGCAAGTTGCTTCTGCTGGCTTGGATAAAAATTGAGCCAACGCAGCGCCAGTTCGCCCGTCTCGTCTTCAATAAGCGCAAACAACTGGCGGCGCGGTCGAAATTGCACTTCGCTACGAACGACCTGCCCTTCTACCTGTGCGGTTTGTCCGGCGTACAGAGTCGCTATTGGCACAATCCTCGTTTCGTCTTCATAGCGTATTGGCAAATGCACTACAAAGTCTTGCGGATTCTTCAAACCCAGATGTAAAAGCTTACGTTCGATCATAGAACCGGGCTTGGCACCCGCCGGGGACGGCGAGGTACGCACAGTTGCTTTGGAGCCCGATCGGGCGCGCGCTTCGGGCACGAGGCTTACAGGACTATGATTGCTTCGACTTCAAACTGGGCACCCTTGGGAAGACTGGCCACGCCTATGGTGGAGCGCGCGGGAAAAGGCTGCGGTATTATGTCGACCATAATCGCATTGGCACTGGCAAACTTGCTTAAATCCGTCAGAAACAACGTCAGTTTGACAATGCTCTCGAACGTGCCGCCGGCCGCTTCAATTACGGCCAGCATATTGGCAAACGCCTGACGCACCTGACCTTCAAAATTTTCAGAAACCAGTTCGCCTGTTCCAGGCTCCAGGCCAATCTGGCCCGACAAGTAGACTGTTTTACCGGACTCCACCGCCACCGCTTGCGAATAAGGGCCTACTGCCGCTGGAGCCGCGTCAGTATGAATAATCTGCTTGGCCATAAAAATTACCCCTGATGAATTAAAACAACTATCAGAGTGTAATCATCTATAGGGAATATTAACAGCCCCCAGCGGGCCTAAATAGGCTTATTTATCTACGAATGCACGTTCAACGACATAATCACCGGGCTGACCCACGCTGGGAGACGCCACAAAGCCACGCACATTCAGCATCTGGGTGATGTCAGCAAGCATATTCGGACTGCCACAAATCATGCCCCGGTCGGTCTGCGGATTCAGGGGCGGCAAGCCAATGTCGTGGAACAAACGCCCACTTTCTATGACCTCAGTGATCCGTCCCTGGTTGCGGAATGGCTCACGCGTGACAGTCGGATAGTAGATAAGCTTGCCTTGAATGTGCTTGCCGAAATACTCATTTTTAGGCAGCTCGCCCTGGATGTAATCGGAATAGGCAAGCTCGCTGACATGACGCACCCCATGCATTAACACCACTTTGTCGAAGCGATCGTAGACATCTGGGTCTTTGATAATGCTCATAAAGGGCGCAAGCCCTGTGCCTGTTGCAAACAGATACAGGTGTTTGCCAGGATTGAGGTCATCCACCATCAGGGTGCCTACCGGTTTTTTACTGACCAGAACCGAATCGCCTGCCTGCAAATGCTGCAAGCGCGATGTCAGGGGCCCGTTCTGGACCTTGATGCTTAGAAACTCCAGGTTTTCTTCATAATTGGCGCTGGCAATGCTGTAGGCGCGCAACAGCGGCTTGCCGTTGACCTCGAGGCCCAACATAACGAAATGGCCATTGTGAAAACGTAATGCCGAATCGCGTGTGGTGGTGAAAGAAAACAGAGTGTCGTTCCAGTGCCGAACGCTGAGCACTTGCTCGGAATTAAAAGCAGCCATAACCAATCGATAAAAAAGAATGTATTGATTTTAACCTACCCAGCCCGACACCTAGTCGTTGGCGGCCAGTCCAGCAGGGTTATTAGGCAAGACCTAAGCTTCGTCCAGACCCAGCTCCTGGCATTTGCGCGTTAAAGTGTTGCGGCCTATACCCAAGCGTTGCGCAGCTTCGGCGCGCCTGCCATGGCTGTGCGCGAGCGCCGCGCGCAGCAACACACGCTCGAAGTCGCGCGTCAGAGTGCTCATTACGGCTGGCTCGCCTTGAGCCAAACGGTTTTGGACCTGACGCTCCAGCAATGCCGCCCAGCCTGGCTCGATCAGAGAGTCCGGCTGTTCATGGCGCAGCGCAGGTCCGCCTGCCGTCAGGCCAAGAGGTCGCGCTGCCAGTGGGCGAATTTCGGGCGGTAAATCGTTTACATCGACCCGTTGCCCAGCCGACATGACCGACAGCCAGTGACAAAAATTTTCAAGCTGGCGAATATTACCCGGATAGTCAAACGCAACCAGCGCCTGCAACGCGTCTGGGGTAAGGCGCCGCAATGGAACGCCAAGGCTGCGGGCACTTTGCTCAAGAAACAACTGCGCCAGCGCCGGGATATCTTCCTTACGTTCGCGTAGCGGCGGCAGACGCAAACGGATCACATTCAAACGATGAAACAAATCTTCGCGAAACTGCCCTTGCGCCACTCGTTGCTCTAAAGGCTGATGCGTCGCGGCCACAATACGCACATCGACACTTATCGCCTGAGAGCCACCCACACGGTAAAAGCTGCCTTCGGCAAGTACCCGCAACAACCGCGTTTGCAGCTCTAGCGGCATATCGCCGATCTCGTCCAGAAACAGCGTGCCTTCGTGAGCCGCCTCGAAGCGCCCGCGCCGCAGCGTGGTGGCGCCGGTGAATGCGCCCCGCTCGTGGCCGAATAGCTCGGCTTCAAGCAGATCACGCGGTATGGCTGCCGTATTCAATGCGATGAATGGACCACCTGCACGAGCGCCATGGGTATGCAAGGCGCGCGCAATGAGTTCCTTGCCTGTGCCAGATTCGCCGGTGACCAGCACAGTTGCCCGTGACGCAGCCAGACGGCCGATGGCGCGAAATACGTCCTGCATTGCTAACGACGACGATTGCAGCAGAGTCGCATCGCCCGAGCTTTGCAATGCGGGAACCGGTGCGCTTGACTCTTGGCCGGCACGACGAATCAAATCCACTGCCTCGTTTACATCGAACGGCTTGGCCAGATAATCGAAGGCCCCTTTTTGAAATGCCGATACGGTGCTGTCCAAATCGGTAAATGCGGTCATGACGATAACGGCCAACTCGGGATGACGCCCTTTAATGGCCTGCAACAGGCTCAGCCCATCCAGACCCGGCATGCGTACGTCAGTCACCAGTACCGAGGGCGTGGCGGTTTCCAATGCTTTCAACACTGTTGTTGCCGATGCAAAACTTCGCACCTCGATCGCCTCGCGCGCCAGCGCCTTTTCCAACACCCAACGGATGCTCTGGTCATCATCGACTATCCAGACGGGTTTCACGGTAGCTCCAAAGGCAAAATCATACGAAATTCGGTATGACCTTCTGTTGATTCAAATTCGATAACGCCACCGTGCTGCTGCACCAGTTCTTGCGCCAGGCTCAGGCCCAGGCCGGTGCCATTGGCCCTCCCCGTCACCAGTGGATGAAAAATCTTGTCATGCAAATCGACTCGAACGCCCGGACCGTTATCGATAACAGAAACCACCAGGCCCAGTTTGACCGGCCGCGTCGCCAACACCAACTGACGCCCGACGCGTGTGCGTAAAATGAGTTTGGGCGGAAGTGCCGTAGCGTTTTCGGTCAACGCCTGCGCCGCGTTGCGCACTATATTTAGTAAAGCCTGCAATAGCCGCTCGTGGTCGCCCACCAGTTCTGGCGCCGAAGCATCATAATCGCGCACAATACCTATATTTGACGCGTACTCTGCACGCGTCAAGGTATATACCCGCTCACATATTTCGTGAATGTTAAAACGCGCCAGTTTCAGCGCAACGCTTTGCGGAGCTATTAAGCGATCCACCAGGCTGCTTAAACGATCGGCCTCCGCCATAATCACCCGCGTGTATTCGCGCAGCGACTCGGCCTCTAGCTCGGTTTCGAGCAACTGCGCCGCGCCGCGGATTCCACCCAAAGGGTTCTTAACTTCGTGCGCCAAATTGCGCAGCGATTCGCGCTGCACGTCCAATTCTTGGCTGAGGTGACGATTACGTTCGAACAGAATATGGTGCTCGAGTTCGCGCACTTCAACTAGAACAGCCCAGGGTGGCTGCGCCAAATGCACGAGCGTCAGGCTGACCGGCACCAGTACGCTGCGCCGGTTGATGGTCAGGTCCTGGCGCAACACACCAAACTTGCCCTCTATGGCCGAGACAATATGCGCGGCGAGCGACTCGTCGGAATTAAAAAGCAGGTGGCCCAACACGCCGGTCAGCTGTTTGCGTGACAAACCAAACAGTTCTTGCGCCGCCGCATTGGCGTGTACAACCCTCCCTTGCTCGTCCAAAAGCAACACAGTAGTGGCCAGCAGATCGTAATTCGCAACGTCCATTGCAATGCAGCGCCCATTTGGTTTGGTGGCTGCGACCCCGGCACTGGCCACCAGGCAGATTACAGGCTGTAGTACATATCGAACTCAACGGGATGAGAGGTCTTGCGCAAACGCGTGATTTCTTCCATTTTGAGTTCAATATAAGCGTCAAGCATGTCGTTGCTAAACACCCCGCCACGAGTCAGGAATTCGCGGTCACGATCCAGCGCAGCGACCGCTTCTTCGAGCGACGCGCAGACAGTCGGAATCTTTGCATCTTCTTCAGGCGGCAGATCGTACAGGTTCTTATCGGCAGGATCGCCAGGATGGATTTTGTTTTGCACGCCATCCAGGCCCGCCATCATCAGCGCCGAAAATGCCAGGTAGGGATTGGCCAGCGGATCTGGAAACCGAGCTTCAACACGACGCGCCTTCGGGTTGCTGACATACGGAATGCGCAGTGACGCCGAGCGATTGCGAGCAGAATAAGCCAATTTTACCGGCGCCTCGAAATGCGGCACCAAGCGTTTATACGAGTTGGTACCTGGGTTGGTGATTGCATTGAGCGCGCGCGCATGCTTGATAATCCCACCGATGTAAAATAGCGCAAATTCCGACAAACCCGCATAACCATTGCCTGCAAAGAGATTCTGCCCGTCTTTCCAGATCGATTGGTGCACATGCATACCTGAGCCGTTGTCGCCGACGATAGGTTTGGGCATGAACGTGGCCGTCTTGCCGTACACATGCGCCACATTATGAATCGTGTATTTCAGAATCTGGTTCCAGTCGGCGCGCTCAACCAGTGTGCTGAATTTAGTACCGATTTCCAATTGCCCCGGAGCAGCCACCTCGTGATGGTGCACTTCTACCGGCACCCCTTGCTGCTCTAGCAGCAAGCACATTTCCGAACGCATGTCGTGAAAGGAGTCGACGGGAGGCACCGGCATATAACCGCCCTTGACACCCGGACGATGCCCCAGATTGCCGCCATCCATGTCCAGACCGCGCGACCAGGGCGCCTCTTCAGATTTGATCTTGACAAAGCAGCCCGACATATCGTCGTTCCAGGTAACCGCGTCGAACACAAAAAATTCGGGTTCCGGACCGAAATAGGCGGTATCACCCAGGCCGCTGGATTTAAGATAGGCTTCGGCGCGACGGGCCAGGGAGCGCGGATCACGGTCGTACCCTTTCAGGTCGGAAGGCTCGACCACGTCGCAGGTCAGATTCAGGGTAGTTTCTTCGCGGAAAGGATCCATGCGCGCCGATTTGGGATCGGGGATCAACAACATGTCGGATGCTTCAATACCCTTCCAGCCCGGCAGCGACGAACCATCAAATGCTTGCCCGGCTTCCATCTTTTCTTCATCCACGACGTGAGCTGGCGTCGTCATGTGATGTTCACGCCCCAAGGTATCGGTAAAGCGAAAATCAACAAAAGCGACTTCGCGTTCTTTAATAAGCTTAACTACTTCTTCTGCAGTGGACATGTGAGCTCCTGGGCAAATAATGAATCAAACCGAGATGAAATGGCTTGGTAGACTGAAATCAGTGAGAGACTATAGGGCTAAATAAAACTTAATTAGCTTAAAGCAAAAATTGTGCCAGTTATGAATGGAAGGTTGGAATAGGTATATGGCACCTACAAGAGGTGCCGCATGGAAGAGTTACATGGCACCCACGAGGGGTGTACATGGAAGAGTTACATGGCACCCACGAGGGGTGCCGCTACAAATGATATGCCCGTTGCTCACGTAGTGGCAGCCCTTGTGGCTGCCAAAACCGTGCACTGCTCGACGGTTTCTACAAATACGCATCCCAATCAAAACGGCGCACCATTTAAGTGCGCTTAACATATATACGCACCAAACAAGTGCATATTCTAGTGCATAATCATCATTGCACCACAATGGATTCAAGACAAATCACTGCTTCTCTAGCATCTGGAATCGCTAATTACACCAAAAATTGTTCCTGCAAATCATTCAAAAACTTCCAGCCCAACTCAGTGGCTTTAAAACGGGTCGGATCGGGCTCGAGCAAACCCTTCGCGACTGCGCGATCGATAGCCGACGCAATGGCCAGAACCGAGAGGCCCGTGCGCTCAGTGAAGCTACTGGCGGCCACGCCATCCTTCAGGCGTAATGTATTTAACATGAATTCAAAACCAAGCTCGTCGGCGCCCACCGTATGCTCCTCGGCAATATGGCTGCCATCGAACCGCGGCGCATGTTCCATCCAGGACACCGGGTTTTTCAGTTTGGCGTGTCGCGTGATTTTGTCATGGAAAGTCAGTTTTCCATGCGCGCCCGGGCCTATTCCCAGATAATCACCGAACTCCCAGTAGTTCAAATTATGGCGGCAGCGAGCGTTGGCCCTGGCATAGGCCGACACCTCATAACGACTCCAGCCGCCTGCCGCTGTTAATTCGGCAATCAGTTCTTGCATGGTGGCGGCGGTATCGTCATCGGGCACCGCAGGTGGGAATTTCGCAAATACGGTGTTGGGCTCCATCGTCAGGTGGTACAGCGATAAATGCTCGGTGTTGAAAGATATCGCCCGGCGCAAGTCCTGCATGCAACCATCCAATGACTGCGAAGGCAACGCAAACATAATGTCCAGGTTTACGCGACTGACCGCTTTTTGAGCGATTTCTATAGCGGCGCACGCTTGTTTGGAGTCGTGTATGCGCCCCAACGCTTTAAGCGCCGTATCGTTAAAACTTTGTATGCCCAGCGATATACGATTGACGCCGCTGCGGGCGTATTCCACGAAGCGCCCCGCCTCTACCGTGCCGGGATTCGCTTCCAGCGTGATTTCGGCATCGGCCTGGACATTCAAATACAGGCGGAACATGGCCAGCATCTGATCGATGGCCGCCGCCGATAGCAGGCTGGGCGTACCTCCGCCAATAAAAATCGTTACGACCGAACGTCCCCATACCGATGGCAGAGCCTGCTCCAGATCGGCGCGCAAGGCGGCCAGATACTGCTGTTCGGGCAATTCACCCGACAAAGCATGCGAATTAAAGTCGCAATAGGGGCACTTGCGCACACACCACGGCACATGCACGTATAAAGATAAAGGCGGCTGGCTGCTGAGCGTCGCATGAGGAGGGGTCACCAGTTTGCCATGGGACTTTCCCGATTGGCCTGCTGGTTGAATTGAAAAAGTGGGATGCACCGAAGTCTCGCAACAAAGATGAGAAGGTGCAACCACGGGGGCGCACTCTACGCGAACGAATTACGCCTGCAGAACCTGCAATAGTTTGACCAAAGCCTGAGCACGGTGACTTAAGCGATTTTTTTCCGCCGGAGCCAGTTCTGCAACCGTCTTACCTAAATCAGGCAAGTAAAAATGCGGATCATAACCAAAACCCGCAATACCTCTGGGCTTATCAACGATCTCTCCCTTCCAGATACCTTCTGCCACTATCGGCTGCGGGTCGTCGGCCGAGCGTAAATACACCAACACCGCCACATAAGAGGCAGATCGATTATCGTGCCCAGCCAAAGCCTGTATCAAATAGCGATTATTGGCTGCATCGGATTTTTCGCCCCCATTGCGCAAGGCGTAGCGCGCCGAATACACGCCCGGCGCACCGTCCAGGCTATCCACACAAAGGCCCGAGTCGTCAGCTAAGGCGGGCAGGCCTGTTTGCCGACTGGCATGACGAGCCTTTGTCAGCGCATTTTCGATGAAGGTACAGAAGGGCTCTTCGGCTTCGGGCACACCCAGATCGCCCTGCGCCACCATGGTGATGCCTACCCGGCTCAAGATGGCCGAAAATTCCTTCAACTTGCCTGCGTTGTTGGAAGCAAGCACAACCTGGCAATCTGACATAAAACAACGTTAAGCACGAAAAACTAATTTTACTCGAAACCGTCTGCGCCCTGCGCGGGCCCGCCCGAGTTCGCCTGCGCGCCATCTTGCACGAGCAGCGAAACCAGTTCTTTAGCAAAGATCGGCAGCTTATCGAACCGCCGCACGCATATATGAAGCTTGCGCAACGCCCATTCGTCAGACAGTGTCATGATCTTAAGTGGCAGATTCTGCAGATACCGACGTGCAGCCGTTTCGGGAATCACGCCTATTCCGACCTGGGCTGCAATCATTCGGCAAGCCGCCTCGAAATTGCTGACTTCGACCCGAAAGCGCAAGACGCGCCCAATGTCGTCGGCGGCCTGCAATAAAAACGCGTGTATTGCACTGGCCTCGGACAAACCCACATAATCGTAGCCTAGCGTTTCTTCGAAGCCCAGAACGTTGTGCTCGGCCAGCGGGTGGTCGGTACGCGTCACCAGCACCAGTCTGTCGTTGCGATAAGGCAAAAACTCAACATTTTCGCCACCGCCTGCCTGGGCGGTCACACCAATGTCGGCGGCCCCGTCAACTACGGCCTTCACCACCAGATAGCTCAGTCGTTCGCGCAGTTCAATATTCACATCAGGATGATTGGCCAGGTAACGACCCAGTACGGTGGGCATGAACTCGTTCATGGCGGTCGTATTGGCGTAGACCCGAACACAGCCTTT
>JBDTLC010000058.1:0-10456 GCA_039935015.1 Paralcaligenes sp.
GATTCCAACCCGAGTGGCACCGGGCAAATAGCCTAGGGAAAACGCTGATACTGCGAGTAATCACGCATTGCATGACCACTACACTACAGTGAAAATACGCCAGACACCCGCCTTAATCAGGGCAAAACGCATTTATAACAAGAAGTTCAATAACAGCATACCAAGGGAACAACCATGAAACACCTATTCGCCGCAACCCTACTGGCCGCGCCGGCTCTCGCCATGGCCCAAAACCCGACCCCCATAGACACCTTAAGCCACGTTATGGAAAGCCACACCTTGCGTGTGTGCAGCCCTGGCGACTATAAGCCCTTCAGCTTCCAAAAAACAGACGGTAACTTCGAAGGCCTGGATGTAGACTTGATGACCTCGCTGGCCAGCACTCTGGGCGCGAAAGTGCAATTTGTGAAAACCACCTGGGCTAAATTGATGGGCGATTTCACCTCGGGCAATTGCGACATCGGCGCAGGCGGCATCTCGGTATCGCTCGAACGCCAAAAAAAGGCCTATTTCAGCTCTCCTTACATGATCAACGGCAAAACGCCCATTACGCTGTGCACCAACGTTAAAAAATTCCAAACCATTGCCGATATCAACAAGCCTGATGTGCGCGTCATTGTGAACCCGGGCGGCAGCAATGAAAAATTCGCCAAAACCTATTTAACCAAGGCTCACATCATTACTCACGATAATAATATCGGCATATTCAAGGAAGTAGCCGAAGGCCATGCCGACGTCTTCGTGACCGAAGCGGCCGAAGCCAAGGTGCAAAGCAAGCTTAACCCTACACTTTGCCCGGTGAATCCCGACAAACCCTTGCAATACGCCGAAATGGGCTACCTGCTGCCGAGCGGCGACATGCGTTTCAAATTGTTTGTGGACCAGTGGTTGCATTTAAGCAAAGCCAATGGCGAATACGCCAAACTGGCCGACAAGTGGGTGCCGCAATAAAGATCAGTAGCCAGCGAATTTATAGAAACAAACCTTAGCTGCCGCCCGAGAGGGGCTGCCCGTTCTTTTCCCACGGATTGATAACGGGCACGCCGGCTGCCTCAAACGGGCTTGTATCACGAGTAGCGACGATAAATTCATTTGCGACTGCAATGGCCGCGATATACCCGTCTGGCGTCGGAAACCCCTTCCCCGCTGCCCTGGCCTTAATGGCGAGCTGTGCATAGCAGCGAGCCGCATCAGCATCAAACGACAGAATGCGGCCGCCGAATAACGCCAGCAAGCCATCAAGCGTGCCAGCTAGGACTTCCTTACGCCGACCCTTGGGCAAACTACTAATGCCGTACAACAGCTCGGCCAGCGTGACGCTGGACAGGTAAAGCGTTTCCGCCACCTGCTCATTCAACCAGGCCAAAACAGCAGGATTGGATGACGGTTTCATCGCCTCAGAAACGACGTTGGTATCAAGAACGATCATTCGAAGCTCATCGGCTCGGCAGGTGTTTTGTCAGGCTGAAGAATCACAAAATCTTTGCCTTTCAATCCAACACGCTGACCCATCGCGGCCAAGGCATCACCCATGCGGAGCCGCTGCTCGGGCTTCACAGACCGTTCCAGAATGTCGCGAATTTCCGCCTCGGTACTGCGGCCATGCGTGGCGGCCCGCACTCGCAACGCGCGGTGTACCTCGTCTGGAAGATTGCGAACCGTGAGAACTGCCATTGCCTTCATCTCCTTTTTATGATTTCGATGCTGTCACTTTGATAATATGACAGCATTATAGCAGATACCCTCGTTTGGTTGGACGACGGTCGCTACCTAACTCACATGCTGCTCGCCACCACCCTCCCCCACCACCAACGCCAGCTTCTCCACCTCAAAATCTTTGTGCATCGGCTCCAGATTCGGCATGGTCTTATTCGCCTTGGACGATAGCTCGTTAAACCTCGACACCTTCCCGTACAAGCCTTGTTGCCCCGCGACGGCGGTGACGGTGTCGTTGTAATGCCTGCTGGCGGTACCCAGAGTATTACCCAGCCTTTCCAGGCGTTCGGCCACCACAACGACCTGGTTGTAGATGTCGCCGGCTCGGCTGCTTAGTTCCTGAGCCTGTTCGTTACTGCGCGCAACCATCCACAGATTAGCGACCGTTTTCAGTATGGGCATTAACGTGGTGTACGAGACCATGATGACGTTGCGCTGGTAGCCGTAGTTGAACAGTTCCTTGTTGTGCTTCATGGCTTCGATGTAGGCGGGCTCGATGGGCATAAACATCAACACAAAACTGGGGCTGTGCATGCCTATCAGGTTGCTATAGTCTTTACCGCTTAAATCCTCGATATGGTTTTTCACGGCTTTAACATGCGCATCCAGTGCAGCGTGCCGCTCGGCCTCGGTTTCAGCGGCGATGGCGCGGTCGTAATCGACCAGAGACACTTTGCTATCGAGCACCATGTGCTTATGGTCAGGCAGTTTGACAACGAAGTCGGGCTGGCGCGCTTGGCCCTGCTCGTCTTTGAAGCGCGGCTGGGCTTCGTAATGATCGCCCTCAACCAGGCCTGCCTGTTGCAAGGCATTTTCCAACTGGATTTCGCCCCAGTTGCCGGTGGTTTTTTTGTCGCCTTTTAGCGCAGTAGCAAGGGTATTGGCTTCTTGGCTCATTTTCAGGCCGATCTCAAGCACGTGCTTGATCTGCCCTTCCAGGGAAACGTGTCCTTTTACGGCTTCGTCGTGAACTTGATTAACGCGCAGTTGAAAGCCGCTGATTTGCTCGCGAAAGGGTTTGAGCATGGCGTCGAGCGATTGCTGACTATTCTCTGCAAAGGTTTTACCTTTTTCTTCCAGAATTTGGCTGGCCAGATTCTGAAACTCGGTTTTCAGCTGCTGCCTGGATTGCTCGAACGACCGCTTCATCTCTTCGAAATTGGCCATCTTTTCGGTGTGCGTAACGCGTAACTCCGTCAGCTCCTTATCGACAACGGCCATGCGTTCGCCGGCGGCACGCAGCCATTGTTCTTTTTCTAAGAGGCCTGTCTTGGCTTCTTCCAGGCGCTCGCGCAAGCTTTCGGCCTCGGAATCACGACGTGCAAGTTGACGTCCAAGCTGGCTTTTTTCGGCCTCTAGGGTGATATTTTGAGTTTTGGCCTGATCCAGTTCAGCGCGCTGTGCAGTCAGTGCTTCGCCACGCTGCGTGGTGCTGGCCCGAAGCAGCAAGAGCTCTTCGCGGGCTGCCGACAAACGACGTCTTGCGTAAAAACCTGCGACGCCAAGACCTAAAAGCAAGCCCAGCAAGATCGCAGCAATTGCGGAAAATGTTTCAGTCATGGGCGTCATCCTCGATTACTCATATTACGGCGCGCTGCTTTGGGCGTAAAAATTCTCGGTCTGCCGGCAGTCTGCAATGATCTTGAAGTTTAGCTCTTGACTGGGGGCGTGCTGGGCGGATGGCAGCCCCTGTGGGTGCCAAGGCAAACTATACTGCGCCCATTCGATTATGCAGCGTTCCTGACTTTTGGCACGCTACGTGCCCAGATTCAAAAAATATGCCTTCTAGAGAAATTGCTTCATGGTCTGAGCTATTCCAGGGCCGCAATGGTCTGCGCTCCGTTGTGCTGGCAGGCGGCGTTGGTTTGCATGCGATCAATGTCTACATCGTCGCCACGATATTGCCTTCAGTTGTGCAAGATATTGGCGGTCTGGAGTATTACGCCTGGAACACCACACTTTTTGTGGTGGCATCCATATTTGGCTCGGCGCTGTCGCCCAAGGCCCTGGATGCATACGGGCCGCGCCTGGCGTATTTGACGGCTATTTTGATCTTCGCCCTGGGCACGGCCGTGTGCGCCACCGCCCCATCCATGCGATGGCTATTGGTGGGGCGCACGGCGCAGGGCTTTGGCGGCGGAATTTTGTTGGGCCTAAGCTATGCGTCGATCCGTATTGTGTTTGAAGACCGACTTTGGCCGCGCGCCATGGCCCTGGTTTCCAGCATGTGGGGTGTGGCGACATTGCTCGGGCCTGCAATAGGGGGGATTTTTGCCCAAACGGGCCATTGGCGCCTGGCATTCTGGGTAGTGCTGCCGATTGCGGCGGTGCTTGCATGGTTGGTCAATACACAATTAGATCGTGGCGCCAAACCATCCGCCACAAGCCGCATTAAGGCGCCGTTTGGCAAAATCACAGCGCTGGCGGCTTCGGTACTAGTGATATCGCTGGGTAGCTTATCCGAAAGCCTAGCCTGGAATGCGGTCGGCGTCGTTATCGGACTTGGGATAGGAATCGGCGTGGCCCAAGCGGACAAACGCGCCGTCACCAAGCTTATGCCGGCTGGCGCCTATTCAATCAAAACCCATATTGGCAGCCTTTATGCCTGTCTGAGCCTTCTTAGCGTAGGCGTGACCACGGAAATCTTCGTGGCCTATTTCTTGCAGACGATACACGGCCACACTCCTCTCGTTGCCGGATACATGACAGCGTTGATGGCTGCCGGCTGGACCACCGGATCAATCATAAGCTCCGGGCGCACGCACGCAACCGCCAACCGACTGATCCGCATTGGCCCGGTCTTGTCTGCCCTGTCGCTGCTGGCACTGGCGGTATTAATGCCATGGGCATCGCTGACGCAAGCTAATGGCGGCAGCTGGTGGCTCGTGGTTCCGCTTTTGGGTGTGGGGATGGGCATCGGCTTATGCTGGCCGCGAATGTCGACACAGGTATTCAAGGCCGCCCCCGTCGGTCAAGAGAATATTGCCGCTTCGGCCATTACCACCTTGCAGTTGTATTCCATGGCCATGGGTTCAACCCTGGCCGGGGTTGTCGCCAATGCGGCCGGCTTTACTCATCCAGGAGGAATGATCGGAGCGCAACAGGCGGCCATTGCCTTATTTGCCATATTTGCCTGTGCGCCAGGCATGGCGGCATTATTGACCGGGCGCGTGGTACGCCAGGGTTGATGGATGGGAGGGTGGCACCCACAAGGGGTGCCGCTACAAATACGTGACCGTTGTTCATGTAGTGGCACACCTTGTGGGTGTCACTACTGAAGCAATCTATTTTGGCAGGTAAAACACCTCTGGATCCGGGCCCCAGCGGCCATCCGCTCGGTCCATACCGTTGATAAGGGCCATGTCATCGTCATCCAGCATGAAATCGTAGACTTGAAAATTTTCCTGGATGCGGCTGGGCGTCACCGATTTCGGAATCACCATATTTCCCAACTGGATATGCCAGCGTATCATCACCTGAGCCACCGAACGACCGTGCTTGTGGGCGACGCCGACCAGAGTAGGATCTTCCCACATCGTGCCACGCCCCAACGGGCTCCACGCCTGAGTCAAGATGTTGTACTGAGCATGGAAATCGCGCAGCGCCTTCTGCTGAAAACGCGGATGCAGTTCGATTTGATTCACCACGGGCAAAACACCTGTTTCATCCAACAAGCGTTGCAGATGACCGATGTTGAAGTTGCACACCCCAATCGATTTGACCCGCCCTTCGTCATGCAACTGTATTAGCGCCTTCCAGGCATCGATATATTTATCGTTTTTAGGCACGGGCCAGTGAATTAAGTACAGGTCGACGTAATCCAGGCCAAGCCTTTTGACACTTTCACTAAAAGCCGCCATAGCGCTATCGTAGTCGTGGCGATCATTCCAGAGCTTGGTGGCAATGAATAATTCTTCGCGTGCAAGGCCCGATTCGGCAATACCTTGGCCTATGCCGACCTCATTGCCGTAAATGGCGGCCGTGTCGACCAGCCGATAACCGTCCTTGAGGGCGACACCGACCACTGCTGCGGCCACGTCATTACCTGTCTGCCAAGTGCCATAGCCCAATTGCGGGGCAATGCGACCATCGTGGAACTTCACGCAATTTTGCGTAGTGGGCATGGTGAGCCTCCTTAAAACAATGATTCGATTATACGTATGTTAAAAACGAGGCTAAGAATCGTACTTGTGGCTATCAGCCACTATCGCTATCAGGAGATTTTCGTGAGTGTGCATACTGACTTGAAACGCATTAGCGTGCCGCAACTGGTCGCTTGCAAAGGCCACCAGAAAATTGCCGCGCTTACGGCATACACCGCGCCATTCGCGCGGCTGCTCGACGACTATCTGGACATGATACTAATCGGCGATTCAACTGCCATGGTGGGATACGACCTGCCCAATACACTGTCGATTACCGTGGGCCAAATGGCCGCGCACGCCGCAGCGGTCGTGCGTTCAACGCGAAAGGCCTGCATTATTGTAGATATGCCCTTTGGCAGCTACCAGGAATCTGCGCAGCAGGCTTTTGCCAATGCCGCCAAGCTACTGGCAGCCAGCGGCGCCGATGGCATCAAAATGGAGGGCGGTGCGGTGATGGCCGACACCACGCGTTTTTTGGTCGAGCGTGGCGTGCCAGTGCTGGCTCATGTGGGCCTGATGCCTCAATATGTACACACCATGGGCGGATTCAAAGCCCAAGGCATGACCGATGAATCAGCTGAGCGCATTTTGAAAGATGCCCTGGCGCATGAACAGGCAGGGGCGTTCGGCGTTGTACTCGAAGGCGTGGCTGAGGCTTTGGCGCAACACATTACTGAAGTCCTCAAGATCCCGACCATTGGAATTGGCGCTTCGCCCGCTTGTGACGGACAGATTCTGGTCACCGAAGATATATTGGGCCTAAGTGGCGCACGCATCCCGAAATTTGCCCGCCAGTTTGCGGACGTGGGAGCGCTCATACGTGGCGCCGTCGAGCAGTACGCCAATGGAGTGCGCGATGGCTCGTTTCCGGGCCTGGAAAACTGTTTTGGAGTTAAGAAGTAGTAACTGTAGCGGCGCCCAAAGCCTCTGTCGGGTATCCCTTATAGCCGCCAAGATTTTGTAGCGGCAGCCCTTGTGGCTGCCACAATCTCGGCAATTAACGCAGTAATCTACATTGCAGGGAAATGGCACACACGAGTGGTGCCACTACAAATAACAACTGCCAATTCAAATGGCAACTGCAGCCACAAGGGTTGCCGCTACTTATATCAACTGCCGCTTCAAACACTAACTGCCGCCACACATACCAAATTATGCGACCTACTCTGCTCGACCTACAAAACGCGCTGGCTTGCGGCCAGACAACCTCCGTTGAATTGACCGAGGCGGCGCTGGCGCGTATTGCCGACCCGTCCGGCCAAGGCAGCCGGGCGTTTACCAAGGTCTATCACGCTCAGTCGTTGGCGGCGGCGCAATCGTCGGACCTGCTGCGCGCCGCGGGCCTAAGCCGTTCGCCGGTCGACGGTTTGCCAATTTCGATCAAAGACCTTTTCGATGTGGCGGGCGAGACGACGCTGGCCGGCTCGGTGGTGCTAAAAGGTTCGGCCCAGGCCACCCAAAATGCAGTAATTGTTCAACGCCTGATCAATGCCGGTGCGGTCATCGTGGGGCGCACCAATATGACCGAGTTTGCCTTCTCGGGCCTGGGCTTGAACCCGCATTACGGTACGCCCAGCAGCCCCTGGGACCGCGACACAGGGCGTATTCCGGGTGGTTCTTCGTCGGGGGCAGGCGTCTCGGTCGCCGATGAAATGGCTGTGGCCGCTATCGGTACCGACACAGGTGGATCGGTGCGGATTCCATCCGCTTTCTGCGGCATCACGGGTTTTAAACCCACTGCCGCGCGTGTTTCGACGCAAGGCGCCCTACCGTTATCATGGACCTTAGACTCCATCGGGCCGTTGGCTGCGTCAGTTACATGTTGCGCAATCCTGGATGCGATCCTGGCTGGGCAAATTCACCCGAACTTGCTGGCCCCGCCCCTGAAGCAACTGCGCCTGGCCGTCCCGGCGTCTTTGGTGCTCGACCATGCCGACGAGCATGTGCGCACAAGGTTTCAGTGGGCACTAAACACGTTCGAAGCGGGTGGTGCATACATTGAAGAAGTGGAATTGCCCGAGTTCGAACAACTGGCCTACATCAATCGTCAAGGCGGATTTTCCTGCGCCGAGGCCTGGGCCTGGCATCGGAAGATTCTGGCCGACCACTCTCAAGCCTATGATCCACATGTCTTGTCACGCATCGCCAAAGGCAAGAACATGGACGCCGCTGACTATATTGAGCTGATGCAAATCCGCCCCCAATGGATCGCATCGGTCGAACAACGTATAGAGTCGTACGACGCGCTATTGATGCCGACCGTACCCGTGGTGGCGCCAGCCATCAAGAGCTTGCAAGAGTCCGACGACGCATACTTTGCGGCCAATGGACTCATTTTGCGCAATCCAACTTTGATTAATTTCCTCAACGGTTGCGCACTGTCTATTCCCTGTCACGCAGCGGGTACTGCCCCTGTAGGCTTGATGATCGCAGGTGCGGCCAACCATGACCGGCATATATTGAACGTGGGCCTGGCGCTCGAAGCTGCGTTGGCATAGGCAGCTTCGAGGACATATCCGTATAAAATAAGCACCGTAGTCGTTTCTGGACGCACGCCTGCTTCGAGGATTTTGATGAATAAAATACTTACTCTCGTTGTCCTGGCCGCAGTCAGCCTCTTTGGCCATGTCGTTCATGCCGAAACGGTAGGCTGCGTCAGCACCACGTGGCGCGTCGTCAATAACGACAAAGTCTGCGTTCAATCGTTTAAAGACCCCGACATCGACGGCGTGGTGTGCCATGTGTCGTATGCGCAAACGGGCGGAATTTCGGGCGCTTTAGGTTTTGCAGAAAACCCTTCGCGATTTTCACTGGCATGCCGCCAGGTCGGACCCATCGTCGGGAAAAAGAAGATTCCAAAAATCGAAGAAAAGGTCTTTACCCACAGGATGAGCTTTCTGTTCAAAGGTCTGAACGTTTCAAGACTTTGGGATCAGACCAACAATACATTGGTCTACCTGGTGGTCAGCGAAAAGATCATTAACGGTTCGCCATTCAATAGCGTGTCAACGGTGCCATTAATGCCTTGGGGTACGCAGCAGGCTGTGCTGGAAACAAAGTAAGGGGGGAAAGGTGGCACCCACAAGAGGTGCCGCTACAAACGAGGGCCGCCGCTACAGAAAACGGGTGCCCCTACGGGGCCTTATTCAGGCATCTTCCGGAACGCCACACCGAAACGATTCCAGCCATTAATCGCCACAACCATCAAGGTCAGGTCAACGATTTCGGTCTGCGTAAAATGTAGCTTGACAGCATCCCAGACTTCGTCTGGGACATGGTTTTGCGATACTAGCGTGAGAGACTCGGTCCATTCGAGCGCAGCTCTCTCGCGATCGGTAAAGAACGGCGTTTCCCGCCACACGGCCACCGCAGTAAGCCGCCTTTCCGTTTCGCCAGCCTTGCGTGCGTCGGTAGCGTGCATATCGACGCAAAACGCGCAGCCATTAATTTGTGAGGCACGCAAGCGCACCAGCTCTAATAAAGGCTTTTCCAGGCCGCACTTTGCCAAGTGTTGTTCAAGCCCTCCCATGGCCCGGACAGCGCCAGGGCTAGCCGTACGGTAATCGAGACGAGATTCCATTTATTAACTCCTGATTTACATGACATCCTGATCGCAGGACAATGACCTAGTCTAGAACTTTTGAAAAGCCGATGAGATGGTATTTGGGTGAGGTGGTGCGGATGAAGGCAAACATGACACCCACAAGGGGTGTCACTACAAAAGCGTCGACAGTCAAGACTGCATGTACGAACGCATGCCTATGAATCATGTGGCGGCCGCTCTTGCGGCTGTCACTCCTACGCCCTGAACTTCCTGACCATCAATTCAAGAAGCAGCAAACTTATCGTCAACAGAATCAGGAACGAGCTAATAGCCGCTATAACGGGCTCCATGTCCATCAGCAAGCTATTCCAGATTCTGACAGGCAATGTCTCGGTGTCCACGCCGGATAGGAATAGTGAAATGAGCAGTTCGTCGAATGAAATCAAAAAACTAAAAAAAGCGGCGGAAATGATGCCGGGCGCAGCCATAGGAATGACTATGCGAGTAAATGTGTAGAACTTGCTCGCCCCCAAGCCCTGGGCCGCACGCTCTATTGATTCATCCACGCCTTGCAACGAGCTGACCAAAATAAGCAAGACAACTGGAATCGACAGGGTTGCATGGCAAATAGCGATCCAGATTTTCGACCCAACCAAATCCAGCGGGACCGACGCAAAGTAGAGCGCCACGGCCGTAATAATGCTCGGTATAATAAGAGGCAGAAGGCAAAACGAAATTAGCAGCTTTTTATTCCGATACTTCCCCCTGACTAATGAATAAGCCCCGAAAAAGCCCAAGGTGGTAGAAATCAAACTCGAGACCAGAGCTATTATCAGGCTGACAAACAGCGAATTCATCCACTCGGGACTTCTGAAGAAATCCTCATACCATTTACTTGAAAAACTTGTCGGTGGAAAAACCATATAGCTGCTTTTCCCAAACGAGACGATAACGACAATCACAATAGGAATGATCAACACGATGCACAAGATCATCGTAAGGATATCTACAAATTTTATTTTGTTAAGCATTTCACGCCCCTGTCATTATT
>JBDTLC010000059.1:0-7762 GCA_039935015.1 Paralcaligenes sp.
AACGAAGCCGAGATCAAAAACGAATCTTCCTTCCTTGACGACCTCGGTGCCGATTCGCTCGATATGGTCGAGCTTGTAATGGCGCTTGAAGATGAATTTGAAACTGAAATTCCGGATGAAGAGGCCGAGAAAATCACAACGGTTCAACAAGCGGTTGACTATATCTCGTCGCACAGCAAACAGTAGTTTCAACTTTCATGACGCAAGCCCGGTGTCCGCCTGGGCCGGGTCAAGGCGGTTTCTAGAGAATAGGCCTGCCACAAGCGCCGCATACGGCGCCGGCGATGGTGTGTTCGCTTCAAGCCGCCTTTGTTTTTATAGGAGGAGCCATCCGTGAAACGACGTGTCGTCATCACCGGTCTTGGTATTATTTCGCCTGTTGGCAACGATATTGATAGCGCTTGGGACAATATTGTCAATGGACGTTCTGGCATAGGCCGTATTACACGTTTCGATGCTTCCGCGTTCAGCGCCCAGATTGCGGGCGAGGTCAAGGGCTTTGACGTGACGCAGGTCATGTCCAGCAAAGAAGCCAAGCAGATGGATACCTTCATCCATTACGGCGTGGCGGCGGGCGCGCAGGCCTGGCGCGACTGCGGCCTGGAGGTCACTGAGGCCAATGCCGAACGGATAGGCGTCATTGTCGGTTCGGGCATAGGCGGCTTGTCACGTATTGAAGAAACGCAAATTGAATATTTGGCGCGCGGGCCGCGCCGGATTTCGCCTTTCTTTGTGCCGGCGTCGCTGATCAACCTGATTTCGGGCCAGTTGTCGATTATGCTGGGCCTCAAGGGTCCCAGTTATGCGGTGGTTTCGGCATGCACGACGGGCTTGCATTCTATTGGTGACGCGGCCCGCCTGATTGAATATGGCGATGCGGATGTGATGGTGGCAGGCGGGGCCGAGGCGACAGTTTCGCCCTTGGGTATAGGCGGGTTTGCCGCCATGCGTGCCTTGTCCACCCGCAATGACGACCCCACCACGGCCTCGCGCCCTTGGGATCGCGATCGCGACGGATTTGTGCTGGGTGAAGGGGCGGGCGTGGTGGTGCTTGAAGAATACGAGCATGCGCGCGCGCGCGGCGCGCGCATCTATGGCGAATTTGCCGGCTATGGCATGAGTTCCGATGCACACCATATCACTTCGCCCGATCGCGATGGGCCACGACGCGGCGTGACGAATGCTTTGCACAATAGTGGGGTCAATGCCGATCAAGTCGACTATGTCAATGCTCATGGCACTTCCACGCCCTTAGGCGATAAAAATGAAACCGAAGCGCTTAAGTTGGCTTTTGGTGATCATGCGAAAAAGCTGGTGGTCAATTCCACCAAGTCGATGACAGGCCATTTGCTGGGGGCGGCAGGCGGCATTGAGGCCGTTTTTACGACCCTCGCGATTTACCACCAAATTTCGCCCCCCACCATTAACATTTTCAACCAGGATCCGGACTGCGATCTGGATTACTGTGCCAATCAGGCGCGTGACCTCAAGATCGATGTGGCGTTGTCGAACTCTTTCGGTTTTGGTGGAACAAACGGGTCGATGGTTGTCCGCCGGATTTAGGGTAAAGCACCCAATGAATCGCGTCAGGCAATGGACTGTCCAGCGACCTCGTTGGGCGATTGTGCTTTCCGCGGGTGTTATGCTTGCCTGCGTGCTGGCGTTGGTCTACGTAGTCGCCCCCTTTGTTGTAGTGGCGCCGCTTGTTGTAGTGGCACTTCTTGTGGGTGCCATCTCTCTCCTTGTCGTCTGCTTCGCGGTTTTATCCTTACGGGCGTATTTTTCGGGAAAACCCTTATTTCACCGTCAGGCCCAAGTAGCGCTCGAATTTGAGGGTGAACGCCAATGGGTGTTGGTTGACGCCGCCGCCCGACGCCCCATGCAACTTACCCATGCGTGGCCTGCCTTTGCCTGGGTGCGTTTGCGTTTTCGCGCAGCGCGGGAAACTGGTTCAAAGGACACAATGCTTGAGTTGACGATTTGGAAGGACAGTGTTTCTTGCCAGGCATGGCGCGAATTGCGCGTGCTGTTAGCCAGGCAGGCGGCGCTACGGCAATGGCGCGCTCAGAAAGGAGGGTGGTGATGAGCGAGCGCGATGTCGATGCTGAACTGGTCGATCGCGTGCAGCGGGGCGACAAGCACGCTTTCGATCTGCTGGTCTTGAAGTATCAGCGCAAAATCATGCGCCTGCTCTCGCGTATGGTGCGTGATCCATCCGAGGTCGAAGATGTTGCTCAAGAGGCTTTTATCAAGGCGTATCGAGCTCTGCCTCAGTTTCGTGGCGACAGTGCGTTTTACACATGGCTCTATCGTATTGCCATTAATACCGCACGCAATTGGCAGGTGGCCAATGGGCGTCGTCCCAGCACCCCCAATGCAATAGAAACCGAAGATGGTGAAACTTTTAGTCAAATCGACAACCTAACAGATATCAGTACGCCGGAATCCCAGATGGCAAGCCGTCAGATTGTTGAAACCGTCAACTCGGCCATAGACGCTTTGCCTGCGGAGTTGCGTACAGCTATTGTTTTGCGTGAGATTGAAGGCATGAGTTACGAAGATATCGCACAGAGTATGAATTGTCCCATCGGGACCGTGCGTTCACGTATATTCCGGGCGCGAGAAGCGATTGCTGCCCAATTACGCCCCGTTTTGGGCAATGATGCCGATCATCGCTGGTAAGGAGAATTCTATGCAAATAGCGGCTAAACCCGGATACGACCCCGATACACTGACTTTAGAGTCATCGGTTTCTATCTGGATGGATGGTGAAGGCAATGCGCTTTGCCCAGATGGCCTTGATTCTTCTGTCGGACGTCAAGTTTGGGATACCTACCATTTGGTGGGTGATGTCTTGCGTAGCGGCGATCTGGCCTTGCAACCGTCCAGTCTTTTCCTGGCCAGGCTCTCTCAGGCGATAGACGCCGAACCGCCCATTGTGGCGCCCATGCGGCGCCGGCTGTCTTCGGTGCGTCTGAGCCTGTCTGGCTTGGCGGTGGCTGCGGCGGTGGCCTCAGTTGCTTGGGTGGCGCTGCCTTATTTTTCTGGTGGAAATGCAGGTCCAACCCCCGGTGCAACGGCCCCCGGTGCAACGGCCACCCAGGTGGTAGCTACTGCCGACGATCCGGGCCTGCGTGATTATCTTGATGCGCATCGCCAGATAGCGGGCATCAGCCCTGTTCGGCAAGTGTCTTTTGACGCCGGAGATCAACCGTAATGGGCGCATTGGCCGTTCTTGCTGCTGGCGCCAGACGCTCGTACGGGTCGCGTGTCTGCGGTCTGGCGATGGTTCTGTGCGTGGCGACGGCCTGCGCGTGGGTTGCTCCGGCATCGGCGGCGGAAAATCTGCCCAAACAATCTTCCGATTCTCTCGTGGCGTTGCTGCATGAAATCCAGACGGCCGCTCGTCAAAGCGATTATTCAGGTGTGTTTACCTACCAGCAGGGTTCGGTCATGCAGTCAACCCGAGTCGTGCACCGGATGGACGGTACGGGCGAGCGCGAATTGCTCGAAATGCTCGATGGTGCGCCTCGCGAGTTTGTCAGGCATGACGACTCAGTTCAGTGTCTTATTCCCGACAAGAAAACCATTGTGATAGAGCGCGGGCGTGGTGATCGTTTTCCTGCCCTGCTGCTGGGCGAAGGGGAGAACATCCCGGCGCATTATGTTATCAAGAAGGGCAAGGTTCCCAGTCGTGTTGCGGGGCGGGAGTGTACCGTTATCGAGTTAAGTCCGCGCGATGCGCACCGCTATGGTTACCGTTTTTGCGCCGACGTCGCCACCCATTTACTGCTAAAGGCTCAAACACTGGGCCTGCATCGCGAAGTGATCGATCAGATTTCGTTCACGTCTTTGCACATGGACAACGCTATTTCAGATGAACAATTAGATTCTCAATGGAAAACGGACGGCTGGCGGGTGCTTAAATCCCCTATGGCGCCAGTCGATCTGGCCAAAATGGGTTGGCAGATTCCTGTTCCGGCTGGTTTCGAGCCCATTACGCAGGTTTCGCGGCCCATGACGGCGGGCAGGCAAGTAAATCAGTTGGTTTTGTCAGATGGTTTGGCAGCTATTTCAGTATTTATAGAGCCGGCAAACCACTCGCGCAAAGCGGCCCCGCTTACAGGGGCCGTACACAAGGGAGCGATGAATATTTTTGGCGCGAAAGTTGGCGACTATTGGCTGACAGCCATAGGCGAAGTGCCAGCAGCGACGTTGCGCGATATTGCGCAGCATGCCCAATACGTGCCGTTGGTCGCTCCCCGGTAATTTTAGATACTGTCAAAAGGAGTTCTATGATGTATTCAACACATGCAGCCGGTAGCAAAATTAGACGAATCATGGCTACGGCATCGGTGAGCGCATTGCTTGCGTTTTCCGCCGTGGGTGGTGCGCAAGCGCAGAGTCCGGCGCCTGTGCTGGCCCTGCCTGACTTCACCTCGGTAGTTGCCAAGACAGAAGGGTCGGTGGTTAATATCCGGACAACTGAAGCCGTGCCTGTACGTGCTCAGGGCATGGGCCCAAACAGCAACGATCCGTACGACATGTTCCGCTGGTTTTTCGGACCCGATTTCCAGATGCCGGGCCAGCCTGGCCCGCGACGTCGTTCAACGCCGCCACCTTCACCGAATCAGAAAGAGCACACGGTGCCTCGCGGCGTCGGTTCGGGTTTCTTCATATCGTCAGATGGTTACATTTTAACCAATAACCATGTGGTGGCCGACTCTAACGGGATCTTCGTTACGCTGACTAATGGTAAGGAATACAAGGCCAAAGTGATCGGTACGGATCCGCGCACCGACGTTGCACTGATCAAAATTGATATCAAAGGCATGACACCTATCCCCATAGGCGACTCTGATCATATAAAAAAGGGTCAATGGGTTTTGGCTATTGGCTCGCCGTTTGGGCTCGATTCAACGGTGACGGCGGGTATTATCAGCGCCATCAATCGCGATACGGGCGACTACCTGCCGTTTATTCAGACCGATGTGGCCGTCAACCCTGGTAATTCGGGTGGGCCGCTTATTAATTTGTCCGGCCAGGTCATAGGCATCAATTCGCAGATTATTTCTCAGAGCGGCGGATTCATGGGTATTTCCCTGGCCATTCCAATCGACGAAGTAATGCGCGTGGTTAACCAGCTTAAAGCCAGTGGCAAGGTAATCCGCGGCCGTATTGGGGTGCAGATTGGCCAGGTATCCGACGATGTAGCCAAGGCTATCGGCCTTCCTATGGCGCAAGGCGCCATGGTAAGCAACGTTGAAAGTGGCGCTCCGGCGGCTGTGGCTGGCGTCAAGCCAGGCGATGTCATCACCAAGTTCAATGGTAAGCCCATTGCTCACTGGACCGATCTGCCGCGTATTGTTGGCACGACGAAACCCGGTACCGATGCGACCATGGAAGTCTGGCGCAAAGGCAAGACAGTGACGCTTAATGTCAAGGTTGCCGAGTTGAAGGCGGCACCGACCAAGACAGCGGCCGAGCCGGCAGCGCCTAAAGTCACTCCAACCGATTCGCTGGGTCTGAAAGTGACTGAGGTTCCTGTCGATGTGCACAAAAAAGACAAGTTCAGCGGTGGTGTGCAGGTCACTGAGGTGGGCGAGCCCGCCGCTACGGCAGGCATCAATGTGGGCGACGTGATCCTGACCGTTAACCAGGTTGATGTCACCGGTCCTGAGCAGTTCGCGAAGGTGGTTTCGCAACTGAGCACGTCGCAGGCTGCGGCACTGTTGGTCCTGCGTGGCGATCAAACTCAATGGGTTACGATCACACCCGGAAAATAATCCGTAGAAACCGTTAAAATGCCACAATAGCCGCAAGGGAGCGCAACTATGCGCTCCTTTTTTTGTCTTGGCGCAACTCAATTATTCCGCCCTATGCGGATTTGTCTGGTGTATGGATCATATCCGCAACTTTTCTATTATTGCTCACATCGACCATGGCAAGTCGACCCTGGCTGATCGCCTGATCCAACGTTGCGGAGGCTTGGCAGACCGTGAAATGTCCTCCCAAGTACTTGATTCTATGGATATCGAGCGCGAACGCGGAATTACCATCAAAGCACAGACGGCTGCGCTGCGTTACTTGGCCCGCGATGGCAGCACCTACGAGCTGAACTTGATCGACACCCCCGGGCATGTAGATTTTTCCTATGAAGTCAGCCGTTCTTTGTCGGCGTGCGAGGGGGCATTGCTGGTGGTTGACGCCTCGCAAGGCGTTGAGGCGCAAACAGTTGCTAATTGTTACACTGCGATCGAGTTGGGCGTCGAGGTTATCCCGGTGCTCAATAAGATGGATTTACCCTCGGCCGACCCCGACGGAGCGCGTCAAGAAATCGAGGACATCATTGGCATTGATGCGTCCGAGGCCGTTCTGGCTAGCGCCAAGACGGGTGTAGGCATTGATGAGATCCTTGAACAGATTGTCGCGCGGGTGCCTGCTCCGAGCGGTGACCCGGCCCAACCGCTGCAGGCCCTGATTATCGATTCGTGGTTTGACAATTATGTGGGCGTGGTCATGCTGGTGCGTATTGTCAACGGGGTGCTAAAACCTAAAGACAAGGTGTTGCTGATGGCCAGTGGCGCTACCCATTTGTGCGAGCAGGTTGGCGTATTTACGCCCAAGTCCGAACCGCGCAAAGAGCTTTCGGCCGGCGGTGTGGGGTTTGTCATTGCCGGGATTAAAGAACTTGAACATGCCAAGGTTGGCGATACATTGACGCATGCTGGCCGTCCCGCCAGCACCGCTTTGCCCGGCTTTAAAGAGGTCAAGCCCCAAGTATTTGCGGGGCTCTATCCAGTTGAAAGCAGCGAATACGATCAGCTACGCGATTCGCTCGAAAAATTGAAGCTTAACGATTCGTCGCTTATGTACGAGCCAGAGGTCTCTCAGGCCCTTGGGTTTGGGTTTCGCTGCGGCTTTTTGGGCTTGTTGCACATGGAGATCGTGCAGGAGCGCCTAGAGCGTGAGTTCGATATGGACATCATCACCACCGCGCCGACGGTGGTCTACGAGGTCGAGCAGCGTGACGGGCAGGTTCTCTCGATCGAAAGTCCGTCGCGTATGCCCGAGGTGGGCAATATTGTCGAAATACGTGAGCCTGTCGTCACGGTGACCTTGTTCATGCCGCAAGAGTATGTAGGCTCGGTGATGACGTTGTGCACGGTCAAGCGCGGTATCCAGATCAATATGTCGTATCACGGCCGTCAGGTGCATCTGGTCTACGAAATTCCTTTGGCTGAGATTGTGCTCGATTTCTTCGACAAGCTTAAATCCGTGTCTCGCGGCTACGCGTCGATGGATTACGAGTTCAAAGAATACCGTGCAGCCGATGTGGTTCGCGTCGATCTGGTGATTAACGGCGACCGGGTTGATGCCTTGTCCATGATTGTGCATCGCTCCAACGCGCGATATCGCGGACGCGAGGTGGTGTCCAAGATGCGCAGCCTGATCCCGCGTCAGATGTTCGATATTGCGATCCAAGCAGCCATTGGCGCCGAAGTTATCGCCCGGGAAAACGTGAAGGCCCTGCGCAAGAATGTGCTGGCCAAGTGTTACGGAGGCGATATCAGCCGCAAGAAGAAATTGCTCGAGAAACAAAAGGCGGGCAAGAAACGTATGAAGCAGGTCGGTAATGTCGAGATTCCGCAGGAAGCGTTTCTGGCCATTTTGCAGGTCGAAGACAAGTAGGCACTTACAACGAGGTAGGTATGTTTGGCATGAGCTGGGATTTTGCGTTGATTTTATTTGTGCTGCTGGT
>JBDTLC010000060.1:0-12810 GCA_039935015.1 Paralcaligenes sp.
CGCCGTATGGTTTCGCGCACAAAGCGAAATTGCTGCAGGTTCATAAAAAATAGCCCTTTAGATAGGGCTATTATATGTTATATAAAAGCTACTAATAATTATTTATAGTTATATGCTTACTTCATGGAGATGGTTGTATTAATACCTTCAGTATGAGGCGACCAGCGCGCCGTAACGGTCTTGGTTTGCGTCCAGAAACGCACGGCCTCCTTGCCATTGGGGCCCAGGTCGCCCAATTTTGAGCCGCGCGAGCCCGTGAAGCTAAACCATGCGACCGGAACAGGAATAGGCAGATTAATGCCGATGTTGCCGACATCGATATTATTCTGAAAATAACGCGCCACCCCACCATCCTGTGTAAAAACGCCGACGCCATTGCCGTTGGGGTTATTGTTGATGAGCTCAATCGCTTCGTCGAGCGTGTCCACACCTACCACATCCAGAACAGGCCCGAACACCTCTTCGCGGTAAATGGCCATGTCGGCGCGCACTCCACCGAAAATTGTCGGCCCTACAAAATTGCCTTTCTCATAGCCGGCAACCTTGATATTGCGGCCATCAAGCAGCAGCTTTGCGCCTTCGTCCACGCCTTGCTGAATTAAGCCCTCTACGCGTTTGCGCGCACCCTCTGAAACCAGTGGGCCCAGATCGGCATCACGATCAGAGCCAACATCGACTTTAAGTTTTTTGGCTCGCTCGACAAAATCGGGCAGCCAATTACGCGCCTCGCCCACTAGCACTGCGACCGACGTCGCCATGCACCGCTGGCCCGCGGCGCCAAATGCTGCACCAAGCAATTGGTTCAATGCGGCATCACGATCTGCGTCGGGCAAAATCACGCAATGGTTCTTAGCGCCCATACCCGCTTGACAGCGCTTTCCAGCATCGGACGCACGACGATAAATCTCGGTACCTACATGTGTGGAGCCAATGAAGGAGATCGCTTTGACATCAGGATGGTCACACAAACCATTAGCAATGTCGGGGCCGCCATGAATCACATTGAGGACTCCGGGAGGCAATCCTGCTTCGAGCGCAAGCTCGGCCAACAACAGCGACGAACTGGGGTCTTGTTCGGAAGGTTTCAATACAAAGGTATTGCCCACCGTAACCGCCATGGGAAACATCCAGCACGGCAGCATGATGGGAAAATTGAACGCCGTGATCCCCCCACATACTCCAAGCGGGTGAGTCAAGGTATAAACGTCAATACCTCTTGCCGCGTTCTCCGCGTACTCGCCCATTTGCAAGGTAGCCATGGAGCAAGCGTGTTCAATTGCTTCGAGGCCACGACCCACTTCGCCCTCTGCGTCAGGCAAGGTCTTGCCATGCTCGAGAGTGATCAATTCGGCCAATTTCTTCGTGTTGTCACGCACCAGCTTTTGCAAATTCAGCATGACACGTACGCGAGTTGCCTGGCTGGCATTGCGCCACTTTACGAAGGCTTTCTTCGAGTCGGCTATCGCCAGATCCAGCTCTTCCATGGTCGCAAACGGCACCTGCGCCACCACCTCTTGGGTGGCGGGATTGAGTACGTTTCGCCAATCGGTCGTTTTTGATTGGATCAACTTGCCGCCAATCAGTAAAGGGATACGAGGTATGGCACTCATTAATAGCTCCTTGGCGCATGCACCATGCGCTCAGTATGATAAATAGACGATCTCTCGGCGTTTTTTATTGGTCTCTTATTTCTTGACCAATGGACAGCTTGATTCGGACAAAGGTTGAAAAGCGTCTTTGGCGGGAATGGTCGCCAACAGTTTGGACATATCCCAAGGGCCTTTGGATTCAGCAGGCGTCTTGGCCTGATACAAATACATATCGTGGATCACGCTGCCATCGGCAAGGATAGAGGCATGGTGCATGATGGGATCGACGATAGGTAGTTTACGCATTTCCGCAGCAACAACTTTGCCATCGATGGAACCTGACGCCGCCACAGCTTCCAGATAGTGTAAAACACTCGAATAGACTCCCGCCTGCACCATGGATGGCTTACGGTCATGATACGCTTTAGCGTAACGCGCCGACCACTTGCGCGACGCGTCGTCGTGGTCCCAATAAAAGCCGTCGACATACGTCAGACCTTGCGCGTCTTCTTGTCCTATGCCGTGCAAATCGGAGGAGAACAACAACAGCGCCACCATCTTCTGGCCACCTTTGACGATGCCGAATTCACGCGCTTGCTTGACCGAATTCACGGCATCCTGGCCGGCATTGGCGAATGCAACGACCTGAGCCTTGGAAGTTTGCGCCTGCAACAGATAAGACGCGAAATCAGTGGTATTCAATGGGTATTGCACCGATCCGACCACCGTACCTCCCAAATTCTTGACCATCGTCGAGGCATTTTTTTGCAGCGAATGGCCAAAAGCATAATCAACGGTAACGAAGAACCATGACTTCCCACCCTTTTTGATCATCGCCTTGACCCCTCCTACCGACTGGGAATAAGTATCAAACATCCAATGAAACCCAACAGGGGAGCAGCTTTTGTTAGTCAGTTCTGTCGTAGCGGGGCCGGAGTACATGGCAATTCTATTTTTTTCGCGCACGATAGGCTGCACAGCCAGCGCCACTGCCGAATTGGTCAGATCCGCAATGGCGGTCACCCCATCGCGGTCAAGCCATTGACGCGCGATGGACGCACCCACATCGGTTTTATTTTGATGATCAGCCGACACGAGGTCTATATGCATGCCTTTGCATACCGCTTTCAGGCAATCGTCGATAGCCATTTGCGCGGCGACCACCGAGCCCGAGCCGCCCATCGAAGCATAAGGACCAGACATATCCGTCAGAATGCCAATTTTGACATCGGGGGTTTTGGCCTGCACACCAGCGGCCAACCCCATGCAAAGCGTTGTCGTCAACGATAAAGAAAAGAAGTTCATATTTGTCTCCGTGATTATCTTTTATATGTCCGTAAGTGACGGCCGCGCTTGCCACACAGGCACCATGCACCTGTTCAGTGTAGTTGTGTAAAAAACTTATTTCCATCACAATATTTGCACATTGCTTGCTAATAATTGCACAACGAGCACTGCCCGTGGCATATGCCGTCAAGACGCGGGGGGCACGCAAATAGACTGGGATGGCTTGCGTTATTTTCTGGAAGTGGCCCGCACCCAGCGTGTGAGTGCCACCGCCATGCACCTGGGTGTACAGCACAGTACGGTTTCGCGTCGCATACGGGCTCTGGAGCATGAGCTCGACACCGTGTTATTCGATAAATCCAAAACCAGCGGATTCACTCTTACTGAGGACGGGCTACGCTTTTTCACGTACGCCGACCAGATCGAAGGTACTCGCTAAAGCTTTATGCAAGCGCAGACTACCTGGCGCACAAAGTACCTATTACCAAGCGCAGCGATCTGGCGCGCCATACCTTTATCGGCTATGTAGAAGAGATGCTGTTCAGCGACCGATTGCGCTACTTGGACGATATCGTGCCAAGCAGCCGTGTTGTCTTCAAAAGCACGAGCGTGATTGCCCAATACCACGCGACACTGCAGGGTCACTCGCTGGCGATCTTGCCATGCTTCATGGCATCCCAAGACCCACGTCTGCATGCCGTGCTGGAAAACGAAATAATCGTCAAGCGCAGCTTTTGGATGTACTACCACGAAGACCTGCGACGTTCCAAACGGGTCATGGCCTTGTGGGATTATCTGAAAAGAACCGTGTCGCTCAACCAGCCCCTGCTAGACGGCGAATCGGACCGGCTGCACTCCTTGCCTGAAGCTGCAGCATACATAGGGTTGCCATTTAACTCGCAACAGCCTGCATCTGGTTCTTTGGTGCCTTGACACGCAGCTTGCGCCACAGCATCACGACCATCAAAAGCGTAAATGCGCCATGCACCAGCCAAAGGCCCACGTCAAAGCTCAACTTGCCGCTTCCAATCCAGCCGCGCGACAGATTGATCAGATTCATATAGAGCAAACCGACCAGACCAGCCACCAGAATATCGCCAGAACGGCCCAATCGAGGGTTGACGGCCCCCAGTGGAATAGCCAGCAAAGCCAGGTTCAGCGCCGCTAGCGGCAAAGATAGGCGCCACATAAGCTGAGAGCGAGCCGTAGGGGTGCGATCGCCGACCAATTGCTCAGTAGGTCGCGCCTTGAGCTGGCGCTCGGCCAGTTCGCGCGCTACCTTGATCGAACCCGCATCATTCTTGCTTTCGAGCCGAAAACCATAGCGTCTGAAATCGAACAAACGAAGCTGAGGTTTGCCAGGCTTCAAATCGTAGCGATGGCCTTGATCCAATATAAGAAAGCGGTCTCCATTGGCCTCGGTCTCGACGCGCGCGCTATCGGCGGAAATCACGGTCAGCCAATCGGGCTCGATGACCCGCGCAATGACGTGGCCTAGCTGATCGCCTGGCTTACTGGGATCTTCGGCAAAAAAAACTCGAGCGCCATCTTCGGTTTCAATGAATTGCCCCGCCGTCACCTTGGATAGATCGGAGCGCTGTTCATAGCGCTGGCGATATTCAGCGATCTGGCGGTACGCCCACGGCGACGCGACCAGCGTCAGAACTGCGATCGCCACCGCCACCGGAACAGCACAACGCAATACCGGCCCGATCCAGTCCCTGAGCGACAGACCGCTGGCAAACCAAACCACCATTTCAGATTCTCGAAAATTCCGGGCCACAGTGGTCAACACGGCAATAAAGAGCGACACTGACAAAATAACTGGCAGCGCCGTGATACTTGAAAACGCCGCTAGGCCAAACACCACATCGGCCCCAATCGTACCGTTGGCGGCCTCGCCCAGCAAACGCACCAGCAACACGCTAAGCCATACAATAAGCAGCGTGGAGAACACCACGCCTGCATGACTCATGATTTCAGATACTACGGAACGTTTAAATAGTGACATGTGAAAATATGCGAGATAATCGCGAGTAATCCTGTACGACGCACTTATTGGAAATTCGAATGGAATTTAGCACACAGACCACCGCATCCTTGCATCAAATTAAAACTGCGGCTCTGGCCGTAGGCATTTTTACAGACGGCATTCTAAGCGCTGCCGCCGACATTATCGATCGCGCCAGCAACGGCGCGGTCCGTGAAACGCTTAAATCTGAATTCTCAGCCAAAGCTGGCACCCACCTGGTTTTGCGTAACCTCCCAGGCATCACCGCCACCCGAGTCATTCTAATCGGCTTGGGGCCGCAAGATCGTTACAACGCCGCGACGCACGCCAGTGCCGAATTCACGTTCGCCCATTACTGCGTCCAGGCCAATCTTGTCGAAGGTGTGTCCGCGCTCGCTTCCATCGATTGTACCGACGCGCATGTACGCAACCGCGCCCAGGCGGCGGCTATCGCCGTCGGCCGTGCCACTTATCATTATGACGCCACCTTCGGTAAACGCGATAGAAATCCCGCGCCCCGGCTAAAGAAATTTGCCGTATCGATTTCTCGCAACCAAGCCAGCCACGCGCAGCAAGGGCTGAAAAACGGCGCGGCCATCGCCCACGGTATGAACCTGACCCGAGAGCTGGGCGATTTGCCCGCCAACATTTGTACCCCCACCCATCTGGGCGGCATCGCCAAAAAGCTGGCCAAAGAATTCAAAAGCCTCAAGGCGGAGGTGCTGGATCGCAAACAAATCGAAGCCCTCAAAATGGGCTCATTCCTGTCCGTCGCACGTGGCTCCTACGAAGCACCGGCCTTCATCATCCTCAAGTACGTCCCCGCCACCCGCGCGACTGACAAGGCCCGCAAGGCGCCTATTGTACTGGTCGGCAAGGGCGTTACCTTCGACGCGGGCGGCATTTCTCTGAAGCCCGCCGGCAAAATGGACGAGATGAAATACGATATGTGCGGCGCCGCCAGCGTGCTGGGTACCCTGCGCGCCATCGCCGAAATCGGGCTCGACCAAGAGGTTATCGGGCTGATCCCCACCTGCGAAAACCTGCCCAGCGGCCGCGCCAACAAACCGGGCGATGTGGTCACCAGCATGTCAGGACAAACCATCGAGATCCTCAATACCGATGCCGAAGGCCGCCTGATCTTGTGCGATGCGCTCACCTATGCCGAGCGTTTCAAACCCGCTGCTGTCATCGATATCGCCACGTTGACGGGCGCATGCATTGTTGCTCTGGGACACGTCAATTCTGGCCTATTCAGCAAAAATGATGCTCTGGCCGAAAGTCTGCTGCAAGCAGGTCGCGACGCCAACGACGTCGCATGGCGCCTGCCGCTCGACGATGCCTACCAGGAACTGCTTCATTCCAATTTTGCCGACATCGCCAATATTGGCGGGCCACCGGCCGGATCAGTCACCGCCGCCTGCTTCCTGTCACGCTTTACCGGCAGTTACACCTGGGCTCATCTGGACATTGCAGGCACGGCGTGGCTCAGCGGCAAGGAAAAAGGAGCTACCGGACGCCCCGTCCCCCTACTTGTTCAGTACCTGCTAAATCAGGCGTAAACAACGCAAATGGCTCGCGTCGATTTCGCCTTTGGTGCCCAGGATCGCTTGCGCATGGCCTGTGAGGTCACGCACAAGCACTACCTCGCTTCGCGCAGCCTCATCGTATACAGTAGTGACGAACAAATGTTGGCGGACTTCGACCGCCAGTTGTGGAGCTTCGACCCCACGGCCTTCGTGCCGCACGTCCGTGCCAACGACCCCTTGGCCTCAGGCACCCCCATCTGGCTCACGGCCGAGCCACCGCAGCCTCTGCGCGACAACGCACCGGCCACCTGGCTGCTAAACCTCGATAGCCAATGCCCGCCCGGCGCAGAAGGCTTCGATCGCATTCTGGAAATTGTCTCTGACAAGGCCGAGGACAAGCAGGCCGCGCGTCTACGCTGGCGTCAATATCAAACCGACGGGCATACACTCTTCGCCCACGATGTATCGACTATATAGCGACAGCGCTTATGGCGGCTATCTCCGCCGCCCGTACACACGACATTTCAGCACCAGCCACCTCCCACCAAGGAACCAAGTGCGCCGCCGTCGCTCTAAGAGTAAGATAAGGAACTATACGAGATGCCTTTATTCCTCTGGTTCGCTTGCAAATTCAGTGGTTTGTAAGTATTCTAGAGACCTCCATTTTGGCATCAGCTGGCATACTGCTCGCTGATATAAAAGGATTTACTATGAGCGATTTCCAACAAGCCCCCTTGCCATCCCGCGGCGACTATACGGCCGCCCCTGGCGAAGTCGTACGCAATCGCGTGTTGCGTAATACCTATTGGCTACTAACACTGTCGCTAATCCCGACCGTATTAGGGGCCATGCTGGGTATGTATATGGGGGTTGGTCACGCCATGGGCGCCAACCCGGGCACCAGTGCCATTATTTTCCTGGCAGGCGCCTTCGGCCTAATGTTCCTGGTCGAGCGTAACAAGAACAACTCAATGGGCGTGGTGTTGCTGCTGGCCTTTACGTTCTTTATGGGCGTCATGCTGTCGCAACTGCTCGGACGCATCATGGGTCTGACCAACGGCGCGCAACTCATCATGCTGGCATTCGGTGGTACAGCAGTAGTGTTTGGCGCAATGGCCAGTATCGCCACCACCACCAAACGCGATTTCACTCATTTGCAAAAGTTTCTGTTTATCGGCGTGGTGGTGCTTATCGTCGCCTCGCTTGCCAATATCTTTTTGCAACTGCCGGCGCTTATGCTAACTGTGTCCGTCATGGCCATCGTCATTTTCTCGGCCTTCTTGCTGGTTGACCTGCAACGCGTGATCAATGGCGGCGAAACGAATTACGTCACCGCCACCTTGGCCATTTACCTGGACCTCTACAACGTCTTCGTCAATTTGCTGATGTTGCTGGGGATATTCGGGGGCAATCGCAATTAGTCATTAGTAGCTAGCGCCTAGATCAGTGGCAGCCACAAGGGCTGCCACTACAAAACATATCCGCCAATCAGGTAGCGGCACCCCTAGTAGGTGCCATTTTCGTCAATGCCCGATATATCTTTTGGCCTCTATTTTCGTCAGCACCTGATATCCTTCGACACCCATAAGGGGTGACGCTACAAAACAGACGCCCAAATTACTGACTGGCAAGATGGTACGTACAGTTACCTTGGTCTGGCTCTGGCCTGTCTTACCCATATCCACAGTCCTTCTCCCCCCACCAGCAGCACAGCTATCCAGATCGGGATATAGGTCCACCAGGCGCTGGCCGTCATACCCTCGCCCAACAACAGAAACGCCACCCAGAACAGCAAAACCGGCTCAACATAACCCATGATCCCGAATAAGCCCAGGGGCAATATGCGGCCGGCCGACAGGTAGCAGACCAAGGCTGCCGAACTGATGGCCCCCAGCAAAGGGACAAGTCCCAAAAGGCGTGGATATTGGGAAACCTGATCGAGTAAATCAGGGCTTTGCATTGTCAAGACAACAACGGCCACCGGCATCAGAAACAACATGTCAAACCACAGGCACGTCAGCGATCGCAGGCGTAGTGCTCGGCGCAACATGAAATAGGGTGGATAGCCGAACATGACCAAAGCCGTTGCCCAGGAAAACGAACCCAACCGGATAAATTCGTGGGTCACGCCTACCATGGCGACACCAACCGCCAGCCATTGCACTCGGCTGAGGCGTTCCCGATAAAAATAGCGGCCTACCACCACCATGGAAAGTGGCAAGAGAAAATAGCCCAGTGACACATCCAGGGCCTTGTGATGCAAAGGCGCCCAGGTGAACAACCAAAGCTGCGCCCCCAGCAGAGCAGCGCTGATAAAAAGTAGCGGCCAAAGGCGCCATCCGCAGCGCAACCGGCGCACTATTTGCGCAATATCGCCCCATGACCGATTGCGTGAGACCAAAATAGCAATGACAGGCAGTGCCAGCAAAACGCGCCAGGCGAAAATCTGTTCACCTGTCAGGGGGAACAATACGATGGTGTAATAGTAAAGTCCGGCAAATAACGCGGAGGAAATAATCGATAACGCAATGCCTTGCTTCACATCAACCTTTTTAAAAAACCCCTGCGGGATTCGGCCAACTTAGCCTGGCGGGGACACGGGGTGGCGCTGCAAGGCTACCCAAGACACGCACGCCTTGCTCAGGCGGAACAGCCGCTCACGCTTAAGGGTTTCACCGATCGGCTCTCGATGCCTGCCCACTGCCTCAAAATCCAATGAGATGGACTCAAGGGAATGGCGCAGGAACTCGGGGTATGTTTGCCAACACTGCAGTAAAAACTTATCGGGATCATACAGTGCAAGCCCCAGACCATGCAGCTCGCTGCGATTAAAGTCTTTAATATTACGTGTCAGAATCGCGACCGAAGCCTGAGGCTGCCTAGCCTGGGCCGCCCGCGCAGCAGCAATAACATGCCAGTCTTTAGGGTCGCTGCGGCGCAGGTCGCTTTTGAATGCCGAAATATCTCCCTGATCGGCATCTGGAAACTCTGCTTGCAAAGCCTCCCACTGAGCCTGCAAATCCGCCGCCGATGCCTCCCACAAATGCGCTGCCGTACGTCGCCACTCGTCGCCAATAATCGGACTCCACGCAAGGCCAAAGCAATTCTGCCTTGCCAGCCTCAGCAGCAGACGACGCAGCACATTCGAAATGAGCACACAGGTGTCGACCACGACAATATCAGGTAATCCCGTCATCAATATCGCTGCAGCTCCATCAGGACCTTGCGCGTCAGTAACGGACGCCCCGACAATTGCTCGTCGAGCCGCTCACGCAAAGAAGCACGCAAATCAGGCTCCGCGCGCGCATCGTCAAAATCGGGGGCCGGTTGCTCTACCCCATAGCCGGTCTCCGCCAATAGTATCCATTCAAAGCGCCGTAGCGCGCCGGCTGCAGATGTGCCCTGGGCCAAATGCGCCAGGGCCGCGTGGTAGGCATCGAACAAAACCTTATGCGGATCTTCGCGCGGCAGCAGGCGCAGCAGTAATTCATTCATGTACCAGGCCGACATGTAAGCGCGGCCAGTCAAGGGCCAAATCCCGGCGCATTCGGCGCGCGTCAGCGTCTTGACCTCGCCAACCCCGCTCCAGGATAGCTCGAGCGGCTGAAACATGGACAAGACAGGGCGTAGGATTGAATAAGGTCTTTTGGCGCCCTTGGCCACTAGCGCCACATTACCGTATTCACGTGTAAAAGCTTGAACGATCAGCGAGGTTTCACGCCAGGGAACAGCGTGCAACTGATAGCCAAGCGCCTCGTGGACGCGCTGTCCGCGTCTACTCATACCCTAAATCGCGCAAGGCTCCTTCGCGATCCGACCAGCCTTTGCGCACCTTGATATACACCTCGAGGTGCACCGGCTTGTCCAGCAACTGAGTCATATCGTGACGCGCTTCTGAGGCGATTCTTTTCATGTGTGCCCCACCCGCCCCCAACAATATGGGCCTGTGGCTTTCGCGCTCAACAATAACGCAAGCCGCCACCCGCACACCCTTATCGGTTTCTTCCCACTGCTCAATAATCACGGTACAGCCATAAGGGAGTTCATCACCCACCAAGCGGAAAATCTTTTCCCGCACCAGTTCGGCCGCAATAAAACGCATCGGCCGGTCGGTCAGGGTGTCGGCCTCGAACATGGCTTCGCCTTCGGGCAGTCGGCTGCCGATTTCGGTCAGCAGATTCTCAAGTTGTACACCACGCAAAGCACTAACGGGCACCACGGCGGCATAAGGAAACTGCGCCATAATCTTGCCCACGTAGGCAAACATCGCATTTTTGTCTTTGAGCTCATCGACCTTGTTGATGGCCAGAATGGTCTGCCCGCTCTTGGGCAACAAGGGTAACAACTGCGCATCGCCCGAAGACCATTTTCCGGCTTCAACCACGTGCACCACCACATCGACTTCAGCCAGCGCCTGCGTCACCACCCGATTCATCATGCGGTTCATGGCCCCGCCATGGCGGGTTTGAAACCCTGGCGTATCGACAAATACAAATTGCTCGTGGTCGCGCGTCAACACACCGTGAATTCGGTGACGTGTGGTCTGTGCTTTGCGCGAAACAATCGAAATTTTACTGCCAATCAGCGCATTGGTCAGCGTCGATTTGCCCACATTAGGCCGACCCACAAATGCAATAAAGCCACAGCGGAAAGGATCGCTCATCGGGTCTCTTGGGGCACAGCCACCGGTAAGGAAAGTTGTGTCGATTTGCGCGCCCGCAATCCGCCACGGGCCCCCTTGACGGGCGCCAGCGCTTCTATCGCCGCAATGGCCAATGTAGCGGCGGCCTGCTCGGCCGCGCGCCGGCTGGCTCCGCCCGCCGTCACCGTGACATCCAGCTTCGCAATGGCGCACTCCACCTCGAACAATTGATTATGTGCCGCGCCGTGCGTTGCAATGACGGTGTACACCGGCAAGGCAATCTTGCGTCCTTGCAGTAATTCCTGCAGTAAGGTTTTGGGATCTTTGCCTAATGTCTTGGGGTCGATATTGACGAGTATGGGAGCATATTGGCGCGCAATGACCTTCTGCGCCGATTCGAACCCTGAATCTAGAAACACGGCACCGAAGATGGCCTCGACCGCATCGGCCAGAATCGACGGACGGCGAAAGCCGCCGCTTTTAAGCTCGCCCTCTCCGAGGCGCAGATATTGCGACAAGCCAAGCCTTTGAGCAATATCGGCCAGAGACGATTGCTTGACCAGATTGGCGCGCGAACGCGACAAATCGCCTTCGTCGATTTTGCTAAAGCGCTTGAACAAAAGCGCGGCCACCACGAAATTGAGCACCGAATCGCCCAGAAATTCTAAACGTTCGTTATGGTGCGCACTATGGCTACGATGCGTTACGGCCTGCTCAAGCAGAGCCGCATCGCGAAACTGATAGTCCAGGGCGGACTCTAGGGAAGCAAGACTGGTCATTAGTGGAACCGGCCTATGCGGCTGGGCTCGCTAAAATTCATCCAAATGAAAAACGCGCGTCCCACAATGTTCTGATCAGGCACAAAACCCCAATAACGACTATCCAGACTATTGTCACGGTTATCGCCCATCATGAAATAATGATTCGGGGGCACGGTACAACGCACACCATTGCTAATGTAATCGCAATTTTTGCGGTAAGGATAGTCCGAAATAGCCATAAAGTCTTGCGAGGCGTCTTTGTTTAACAAAATACTGTGCTCGACGGTACCCAGCTGTTCGGTATATCGCCCCACATAGGCGGAGCGATCTGGCTCAAAAAAATCACCCGCGCGCACATGGGCGACCTCTTTGCCATTGATGGACAGGGTTTTATTCTGATACAACACCACGTCGCCCGGTAAACCCACGACACGCTTGATGTAATCGACACTGGGGTCAACCGGGTAACGGAAAACCATGACATCACCGCGACCAGGCGTGCCTATGCTAATGATTTTCTTATCGATGATAGGCAAGCGTATGCCGTACTGAAACTTATTCACCAGGATCAGGTCGCCATTTTGCAACGTGGGCAGCATAGATCCCGATGGAATCCGAAACGGCTCGATGACAAACGAGCGCAAGGCGAACACAAAAAGAATAACCGGAAAGAAACTGACGCAGTATTCGATGAACCAGGGAGCGCTATTGGCCTTGTCATAAGCTTCCTGGCGCAAGCGCGCGGCCTCTTGGGCATTGACTCCTGTCAACGCGTAATCGACATCGACCACGGCCGCCTCTGCCCGCGCATGCCGGCGGGCGCGCAAGACGAAATAATCCAGACACCACACCAGGCCCGTGATGACCAGCAGCACAAATAAAATCAACGCAAAATCCCAGCTCATGCCAAACATACCTACCTCGTTGTAAGTGCCTACTTGTCTTCGACCTGCAAAATGGCCAGAAACGCTTCCTGCGGAATCTCGACATT
>JBDTLC010000061.1:0-5850 GCA_039935015.1 Paralcaligenes sp.
TTGGTCGCCGGTGCGTTGCCATTTTGGGAGCAACTGCGTCGCAGCGTTCATACTCAGGCGGCACTTGCAGGCGTAAATGCGGCGGTGGTCGGCTTGCTGCTGGCGGCGCTTTATCACCCGGTTTGGACCAGTGCCGTGTTCGGGCCGGCAGACTTCGGCTTGGCACTGGTGGCGCTGGTTGCCCTGATGTTCTGGAAGCTGCCCCCTTGGCTCGTCGTATTGGGGTGCGCTGCAGCCGGATGGTTACTGAGTGTCTTTCTGTGAAATACCTATTGAAAATTAACCTCCTTAAGTGAATCTTATGAATAGCGTCACGATTTATCACAACCCCAAATGCGGCACGTCGCGCAATACATTGGCCTTAATTCGAAACGCAGGTATTGACCCGGCCATCGTCGAATATTTGCAAACACCTCCTTCGCGCGAAGTGCTTGCGGGCCTGATCAAACGTGCCGGCCTAAGTGTTCGCCAGGCGCTGCGCGAAAAAGAAACTCTGTATAAAGACTTGGGTCTGGACAAAATCACATTGACCGATGATCAATTGCTCGATGTTATGCAAGAACATCCTATTTTGATCAATCGGCCCTTTGTAGTGACCCCTCTGGGCGTGGCATTGTGCCGTCCATCGGAATTGGTTTTGGATATTCTGCCTCAGCCACAGCGTGGGCCGTTTACCAAGGAAGACGGGCAAGTCGTTATTGATGAATGTGGCCAGCGGTTGGGATAAATATAGACGTAAGTATGTCGGATAATCCGCGCGTTCTCATTACGGCACTGGGTATCGGTCAAATTTGCTCGTGGGGGTCGTTTTACTATAGCTTCCCCTTGATCGTCGAGGCGATGACGCTCGATCTTGGTTGGTCCAAGGCTGATGTCTATGGCGCTGTCACCATAGGTCTGGTATTGGCGGGTTTGTTGGCTTACCCGGTTGGTCTGGCGGTCGATCGGGGGCACGGCCGCACATTGATGGGCGGGGCTTCGGTCATAGTGGCCGCACTGATGGCACTATGGTCTCAAGTCGATGGCCTTGTCAGCTTTTATCTGCTTATAGCAGGCATTGGCGCCTTGCAAGCGGCAACTCTGTATGAGCCAGCCTTTGCCGTCATTGCCCGCCGTGTGGGGCCGGCGAATACGCGGACAGGCATTACGGCGTTGACGTTATGGGCCGGTTTCGCCAGCACCTTGTTTATACCGTTTGTGCAATTTCTCCTGGATCAATGGGGGTGGCGCAATGCGTTGTTGGTGCTAGCTTTCATTAATCTTGCTGTTTGCGCGGTGGCTTACCTGACTTTTATTCGTCCTCAGCTCGACGTTGTGACGGTTATCACCCCGGACCGAGCAGGACAGGCCACCAGTGACGAGCAGGAAATCAGCCTCGCCATCCGTAAGCCTGTGTTCTGGGCACTGATGGTTGCGACGACGGCATACGCCGCGATGTTTTCAGCCTTTACTTTTCACATGTACCCGATGTTGCTGGAACGCGGTATCGATACAGGCAGTGTGGTCACAGCGATTGCCACCATTGGTCCGGCGCAGGTGTTGGCGCGTGTTCTGGTCAGCGTCTTTGGATCGCGCCTGTCGGTGCGTCGCATAGGTGCGTTTGTGGTGACAATGTTTCCATTGGCGTTTGGCGCCCTGATCTTATTGCCTTCCAATGTGAGGTTTATTATTGCCGTCTTTATTGTGTTGGGTGCGGCCAACGGCATTTTTACTATTGTGCGCGGCCTGGTCGTACCTGAAATGCTCGGTCGTCGCGCTTACGGCGCCATTAATGGTCTGCTGGCTATTCCGGGAAATCTGCTGCGCGCGTTGGCACCAGTCGCTGCAGCCTGGCTTTGGGGCATGACCGGATCCTATGGCCTGGTACTGTGGGCCATAGTTGCTGCGGCAGTCATTTTGGCGATCAGTTTCTGGATGGCAGCATTCTTGAGCAAATACGTGAAAAAAGGCAGTGTCTTCAACGTTAATCCGTTGAAGTGACACCGCCGCGCTTATGCCTCCAGTGCCTTTTTTATACGCTCGGGCGTAAAAGGCGCCGTGCGTACATGCTGGCCGATGGCGTCGAAAACTGCGTTGGCGAGGGCAGGCGGCACGACGGCGCACGTGGGTTCGCCAGCGCCCCATGCAGGCTGCTCTGGCCGGTTGAGCAGCACAACTTCGATCTTCGGCACCTCGGGAAAAGTCAGGATGGGATAGGTCGCCCAATCGAGACTGGTGACGCGCGAATGGTCCCACTTGACCTCTTCGAGCAATGTGCGCGAAAGCGTCTGTATGACACTGCCTTCAATCTGCGCTTTGACGCCGTCGGGATTGATAACAAGCCCACAATCGTGAGAGACCACAAAGCGGGTTGCCCGGACATGGCCGGTGCTGCGGTTGACCTCGACCTCGCATACGGCCGATACATAGGTGCGATTATTGTCGTAGAACACATAGGCGAAGCCGCGGCCTTTTAGCAGCTCGCCATGGGTGTCTTTTTGCGGAGATGCACGAACGGTCCAATTGGCCTGTCTGACACATGCCTGGATGCACTGGGCACCGCGATCATCCTTCAGGTGCTTGAGCCGGAAGGCGACCGGGTCAGCGCCCGCCGCCGCCGCCAGTTCGTCCATGAAACACTCGTTGGCATAGGTATTTTGCAAGCGGCCGGGGCCACGCAGCCAGGCTGGCCGAAATGGGGTGGTTTCTAATCGATGGATGGTCGAGAGTACGTTGGCGAATGTATATGGGGGCTTGGCATCGTTTTCCATCGAACCGGCGTTCATGTTGTCCGCAGTCTGGACGGCTGCGTCGCCATGCATAAGGCTTTGCGCGAGCAACGGAACATCGGCCATGCCGCCTATACGTGCCGGCAACCAGGTCAGGAAATTCCACGCTATTACCTGGCCGGAGCTATCCAGTGCACCTTCCAGATCAGCCACGTAGGGCGGCGCTTTGGGATCCCAGCCGTGCTCATCGGCGCGCATCCATTGCACGCGCACTGGTTTGCCTAAAGCCTGTGACAGGATCACAGCGTCTGCTGTAGCGTCTTCGTGGCCATTGCGTCCGTAACAGCCCGCACCCTCTACATAAATGATGTGCACCTGCTCCAGCTTGAAACCGAGCATTTTGGCAATTTGGCGCTGTAACCAATGGGTGCTTTGCGATGCAGACCAAATCAGGGCATGGTCGCTACGTACATCCGCGACCGAACAAGACGGGCCGATAGAGCCATGCGTTTGCACCGGATACTCGTAACTGGCCCTGACCGGTTTTGTAGCGGACTTGATGGCGGCAGGCGCATCGCCTACCTTCATGGGTGTTACGGTTTCTTTGACTGGTGTTTTCTTTACTGCCTCGTAGACCTGATCCATGGCTGGCAGTCCGGCCCAATCAGACCATTTGCATTTGATGGCTTCGGATGCCTTGATCGCACCCCATTCGGTTTGCGCCACAACACCTACGAAGTTTCCCTTAGTCACCGTTTTGACAAAGCCGGGCACCTTGCGGGCCAAGCTATCGTCTACCGATTCAAGATTGGCCTGCATGGCAGTCGGGCGCACAACCCGCGCGTGCAACATGCCAGGAACCTTGATGTCCTGCATATACGTGAATTCGCCGGTAACTTTGCCTGGGATGTCGACCCGGGCGATGGACTTGCCGACGATTTTATAGCCATTCGGCTTCTTAACGCTGACCTTTTCGTCGAAACTGACATCCAGTGCCGTGCCGGTGGCGAGTTCTGCATAGGAAACGTGCTTGTCGCCTGCGGAGATAACGCCGTTCTCGATGCTGAGCTGGCCGGCGTCTACGCCCAGTTTCTGTGCCGCGAGGCCCAACAGGGCGCGGCGTGCGCACGCCGCCGCTTTACGCATTTGCGCGCCACCGGCCTGTATGCTCAGACTACCCCAAGTCGGCCCCTGATCGGGGGTGAGCTGTGTATCGCCCTGAACGATGGTGACCGATTGGAACGAGACATCGAGCTCGTCGGCGACGATTTGTGTCAGTGCCGTCTCAACGCCGGTGCCTAGGTCAACCTTGCCGGTGTACGCGGTAACTTGCCCCTTGCCGTCGATGGCAAGCCATGCATCGACTCGCTTGAAGTTCTTTATTTTTTTAGTGTCAGTGGCAGAGGCGACGGAATTAGCCAAGACTTGCTCAACGGGCCATGCAAACGAAAACCCTACCGTCAGCCAGCCACCTGCCTTGAGAAACTGCCTGCGCGTTATTGCGATCGGATCGTTCATTTCATGCCTCCGTAGCCGAGCGCAGAACTGCATCGACGATGCGCACATGGGTGCCGCAACGGCACAAATTGTCGGCAAGCGCCTGGCGCACGCCTTCAGCACTTGGGTGAGGGTTTTTGTCCAGAAACGCCTTGGCGGTCATGATCATGCCGTTGATGCAATAGCCGCATTGTGCAGCTTGCGCGTCGATGAACGCTTGCTGAATCTTGTGCGGCTGCTGACTCGACCCCAGGCCTTCGAGCGTAGTGATTGCTTTATCGCCCACCACAGACACCGGGGTGATGCACGAGCGCGTAGCTGTGCCATCTATGATTACCGTGCAGGCGCCGCATTGACCCAGCCCACAGCCGAATCGTGGGCCCTTCAGGTTTAGTTCGTCGCGTAAAACGTAGAGCAGTGGTGTGTCTGTCTCGACCGAGACATCCTGCACGCGACCGTTGACCTTGAGTGTAAAAGTTTTTGATGCCATCAATTCCTCCGGTAGCTTGATAGGCCACGGCATTCCATAAAGGAATGTAGGTCGAAGCAGATTTGAGCAATATTACGCTCCTTTTTTATGCAAGGATATGCAAGGATATGGTTTGTTGATATTGAAAACATATCATTGAGAAGCTAGTATTCGGAGATACAAAGCAGCCTATAACAGGTTTAGTACCTCAAATCGAACACGAAAGGATAATCATCGCAATGAGCACCATCGATCGTCGAAATTTCCTAAAACTGGCCGGCGTTGCTGGCCTGACCGGCGTGCAAAGCATGTTGCCGTCAGCCTACGCTGCAGATGCGTCTTTGTTGGCGAAAGCCAAAATGCAGGGCAAGGCCGTGTTCTACGCGAACATCACGTCGGTTGAAAAAATCATGAAAGCCTTCGACGCCGATACAGGCATCAAGGGTGAATACACCCGTACCTCCAGTTCAAAGTTTCTGCCGACAATACTGACTGAATTCAATGCGGGCAAGCTTCAGGCCGATGTGGTTCAGGCGCCACGCCCCATGCTGGAGCTGCTTGAAAAGAATGGTGTTTTGGCGCCGTACCAGTCTTCTGCTGCAGCGGGGTATCCCGATTGGGCCACGAAAGACAAGCATATAACGCTTTTCGGCATCGAGTATGTGTCTTATTTGTATAACAAAGACCATGTAAAGGGCGCCGACGCGCCCAAACGCTATGAAGATCTGACCGATCCTAAATGGAAGAACAAAATCGTCATGGCCAATCCTTCCAACCATTCTTCCACTATTTCGTGGTTGGTCGGGCTGAAGGAACTCGTGTTCAAATCCGAGGCCGACTGGATGCAGTTCGTGAAAGGGCTGGCTGCCAATCAGCCCATGTTCGTGGCGTCATTTGGTCCTACGCCAGCTCCCATAGAAAGCGGTGAAAAGCTGATTGGCATTTCCATGCCGAAATACATTGTCACCAAGGCGCCAGCACCACTGGCCTGGGGGCCGCAAAGTGGCCAACCTCTGCTTGGTACCGCGCGTGCGATCGCCGTCACTTCCAAGGCGCCGCGCCCGGATGCGGCGCGTGTGTTTGTTGACTACTGGCTCTCCAGAAAAGCAATGGAATTGCTGGCCAAAGATGTAGGTGAATACGTGCTGGCACCAGGAGTTTTCCCGCCCATAGAAG
>JBDTLC010000062.1:0-13830 GCA_039935015.1 Paralcaligenes sp.
GACTTCGCCTACATCGAACATTTCGTTCGCCTGCGCGACTGCAAGGTGCTCGCCACCGACATGGACTCGACCCTCATCAACATCGAATGCATCGACGAAATCGCTGACATGGTGGGGCGCAAGGCGCAAGTCGCCGCCATCACCGAGGCCGCCATGCGGGGGGAAATTACCGATTTCTCTGAAAGCCTCAGGCGCCGCGTAGCCTTGCTCAAAGGCGTCCCCATCACCGCACTGGAACGCGTTTACCAAGAACGGCTGCGGCTCAATCCCGGCGCCGAAACCCTGATCACCGCAGCAAAAACAGCAGGCCTTAAAACCATGCTGGTATCAGGCGGCTTCACCTTCTTTACCGACCGCCTGCAACAACGCCTGCAAATCGATACCGCTCACGCGAATGTATTGGGCATCGAAAACGGCGTCCTCACTGGCCAGGTACTTGGCGACATCGTCGATGCCCAGGCCAAGGCCAATCACTTGCACGCCCTGGCACAAAGCGTGCAGGCCAGCGCCGAACAGATCATCGCCCTGGGCGACGGCGCTAACGATCTGAAAATGCTCGCACTGGCGCATTATGGCGTCGCCTATCGGGCCAAGCCCATCGTGCGCGCGCAAACTCACTTTGCCCTGAATTTTAGCGGCCTGGACGGCGTACTGAATTGGTTTCGCCACTAATCAACAGCGTAGAGTGATGGCAGCCAACAAGAGGTGTCACGACAAAATCTTGGCAGCCAAGCCAGAGTCTACAAATAGGTGGCCGCCGCAAATGTAGAGGCAACCCTTGTGGCTGCCATTTTTGATGAATGGAGTGCAGGTTATTGTGTCGATGGCAGCCACAAGGGCTGCCGCTACAACACCTACCATACCAACAAGGAACGCCACCCTATTCAGGGTAACTGTCGTTAACCCGGCGGTTGCGCAAGAGATAGCGGAAAACAAAGCCCGGATAGCCCAGCACCAGAAACAAGCAAAGAGTAACGACGTAGAACTCCCAGGTCTGATGAAAACCATTACCGATGTTGGCCTCGAACGCAAATCCCAGAGCGCCCACCAACCCGTAAAACACCAGCACTTCGATCAAGCGCACAAAAAATGACTTTTTGACCACATGTCCCTGATTACGCCAGCCCGCATAGCCCAATAAAACTGCCGCGATCACAAAGAAGCCAAGTAATTTAAGCAAAAGCAAGACACCCGCTACAGCGCTCGAACCGCTGAAAAAAGCCCGGCCTATAAGCAGCAGTGCCCCATATCCCAAAGCCACCAGCAACCCAAAAAACACCAGTGACTCTACCCAGCGCAGCGCGCTCACACGAGCCGGCTCGCCCGACTGTGCCCACGGCAGCACCAGAAAGGGTCGCTCTACGACGAAAGGCAAGTTGGCAGTAACAAGCGCCAACACCACGAGTATCCAAACAGCGAACGACTGATCCATGCCTTTCCTTATTGCCCGTCTAGAACTTCAGCGACTGTTCGACAACCTTGACGCACAGCGCCATCAAACCGCCGGGCAAAACCCCCAGGGCCAGCAACAGCAAACCGTTAACCGACATCAGGCCGCGCGTGATAAGGCCATTATTTCCCGCCGTAACTACCTTCTCGTCGTCGGGCTCTTCAAAATAAGCGACCTTGACGACACGCAAATAGAAAAATGCGCCGATCAGAGAGCACATGACCGCGACCACCGCAATGGTCACGTGGTCCGCGCCCACCAGCACCTGCAGCACGCTAAGTTTTGCATAAAAGCCGGCAAACGGAGGAATTCCTGCCAGCGAAAACATCGACGCCAGCAAAGCACCGGCCATCACTGGATTACGGCGATTAAGTCCTTTAAGATCGGCAATTTCTTCGCACTCGAAACCCTTGCGGCTTAGCAATACGACGATACCGAACGTGATGGACGTAGAAAACACATAAATCAGCAGATAAAACAGCGATACGCCGTAAGCCTTTGAAATGGCCCCCGCATGACCGACCAACACACCCGACAACAGGCCCAGAAACACATAGCCCATGTGTGAAATCATCGAATACGCCAGCATGCGCTTGAAATTGGTTTGCGCGATCGCCACGATATTGCCCACGCCCAAAGACAACACCGCCAGAATCAGCAGCATGGGCTGCCAATCGAGGGCGATCCCATGTAAACCTTCAACCAGCAGGCGCAAGATTACCGCAAAGGCCGCCAGATAAGGGGTCGTACCCAAAACCAATGTTACGGCCGTGGGCGAGCCATGATAGACATCGGGCACCCACATATGAAAAGGCACCACACCCATCTTGAATGCAAACGCCGCCACAATAAATACGACGCCAAATACCAGAGGCATGCGCTGGGCATGGCCGCTGGCTATGACCTCGGCAATTTGCCGCAAATCCAGCTGCCCGGTGGCACCGTAGATCATCGACATCCCATACAGCAATATGCCCGAAGCTAAAGCTCCCAGCACAAAATACTTCATGGCCGCCTCGGTCGCCAACACGCTTTCGCGACGCAACGCCACCAAGGCATACAAGGCAAACGACATCAGCTCAATGCCCAAGTAAACCGTCAGCATATTGCCGGCCGAAATCATAACCATTTGCCCAAGTAGAGTCAGCAGGCTCAGGCAATAGAATTCGCCACCATTTTTCAGGACGTCATTTTGCTCGGCATAGTCGCGCCCATAAATCAGCACGGCTGCCACGGCAATGTACGACGCAATCTTCATCAAATGAGATAAGGGATCGGCCACATACAGACCATCGAACGCGCGGCCGGAAGCGCCGGAGTGCCACTGCCACAGCGACACCAGAGTCATGAGCAGCAACGACCCTATGGTGAGCAGAAACGTTAATCGGCGCTCTTGCGTCTTATTGAACGCGTCCGCCAGCAACACCACGACCGACAAGACCAGCAGCAGAATCTCGGGAGTCGCCAGGGCTATTTGAAAGGGAGTTTGCATGATGAGCCCGGCCTACAGTTTCGAGATAGAGACGTGCTGCAACAAGGCCTGTACCGACACGTGCATGACATCTGTAAAAGGTTTGGGATAAATCCCCATAAACAATACCGCGACCGCCATAAGTCCCATAATGAAAAATTCGCGGCTACTGAGGTCTTTCATGGCCTTGACGCGGTCGTTCGCAATCGGTCCCAGAGCTACACGTTTGAGCATCCACAACGAATAGCATGCGCCCCAGATCAAAGCCGTAGCCGCCAGCAACCCGATCCAGAAGTTATGCTCTACCGCGCCCATGATGACCGTGAACTCGCCCACGAAACCACTGGTGCCAGGCAACCCACAATTGGCCATGGAAAACAGCACAAAGAAGGCGACGAAACGCGGCATGGTGTTGATCACACCGCCATAATCGGCGATGCGGCGCGTGTGCAGTCGGTCGTAGAGCACGCCTATGCACAAAAACATGGCGGCCGATACGAAACCGTGCGAAATCATCTGCACGATTGCGCCTTCAACGCCCGCCGTATTGAAGATGAAAAAGCCTAAGGTCACAAACCCCATATGTGCCACTGACGAATACGCCACCACCTTTTTCATATCGTCCTGAACAATAGCCACCAGGCCAATGTAGATGACGGCCACAATCGACAAGGCAATCATCAGGCCCCCCAGACTGTGCGAGGCGTCGGGCGTAATGGGCAGAGAAAACCGTATGAACCCGTAGGCGCCCAGCTTCAGCATAATCGCCGCCAAGACGACCGACCCGCCCGTAGGCGCCTCGACGTGCGCATCGGGCAACCATGTATGTATCGGCCACATGGGTATCTTCACAGCGAACGAAGCCAGCAAAGCCACAAAAACCAGCATCTGCGGGGTAAAGCCCAGCTTGGTCTGCTGCCACGTCAAGATATCGAACGAACCGCCCGAAGCATGCCACAGATAGATAAATGCGATCAGGGTCAGCAGAGAACCGAGCAAGGTATACAGAAAGAACTTGAACGCTGCATAGACGCGATTAGGTCCGCCCCAGGCACCGATAATGATATACATCGGGATCAACGTGGCTTCGAAAAACACGTAAAACAACATACCATCAAGCGCGACGAAGACGCCCACCATGAAGCCCGACAAAATCAGGAAGGACGCCATGTACTGGGCCACGCGCTGAGTGATGGACTGCCAGCCAGCCAGCACCACGATCACCGTTATAAACGAGGTTAATAGCACAAACCAGAGAGAAATCCCGTCTACGCCCAAATGATAATTAATGGCAAAAGTGGGGATCCACGGAACGTTCTCGACAAACTGCATGTCGGCCGTGCTCAGGTTAAACCCGGCGTACAAGGGCAACGTCACCAGAAACCCCAGCACCGCGCCGGCCAAGGCCAGTTTGCGCGTGAATTCAGGACGATCATCGCGGCCCAGCAGTAGAACCACTAGGCCAGCCACGATCGGCACAAAGATCGAAAGGGTTAGCCAGGGAAGAGTAGAAGACACCATATCGCTAGCCATCAGTGAACCGTCAGCACGAAAAAGGTTATAAGAGCCATGACGCCAATGATCATCGCGAATGCATAGTGGTAGATAAAGCCGGACTGAGCCAGCCGGCCCACAGCCGCGGCCCAGCCTACCAGGCGCGCACTACCGTTCACAAAGCCGTCAATCACGCCGCGATCGCCACCCTGCCACAGGCCACGACCCAGCGCGCGCGCGCCGCGGGCCACCACCTGCTCGTTAAACCAGTCCGCATAGTATTTGTTGACCAGCAGCGTATAAAGTCCAGACAGGCGGCGCTGTATGGCTGCCGGCGCCTTGGTATTGATCAGATAGCAATACCAGGCCACGACCAGGCCGGCGATCATCAGCCAGAAAGCAGTCGATGTAAAGCCATGCAGGCCGTAGGCGACCCAGCCATGCCAGTGCTCGGCCAGATCGGCCATGGCCGGGTGCTGCGGCAATACGGCGATCGTATTTTTAAAGTAGTCGCCAAACAGAAGAGGATCGATAAACATCGCCCCCGCGACCACCGACGGGATAGCCAGCAAAATTAAAGGTATCGTTACCACCCAAGGCGACTCGCGCGGCGGCCCGCCATGATGATCATCGTGTGCGTTGTTATCCGACGTCTCATCGTGGTGCTCGGCCTTGGGAAAACGCTCCTGACCGTGAAAAACCAGGAAATACACACGGAACGAATACAGCGAAGTCACAAACACCCCGAACAGCGTTGAGTAGTAAGCAAAACCCGCGCCCCATATATGGGAGGCCCCTGCCGCTTCAATAATATGTTCTTTGGAATAGAAACCGGCAAAGAACGGCGTACCCACCAGCGCCAGCGTCGCCAGCAAAAAGGTGATGGCGGTTATGGGCATGTATTTGCCCAACCCTCCCATATTGCGAATATCCTGATCATGATGCATGTTGATAATGACTGAGCCGGCGCCCAGGAATAACAGCGCCTTGAAAAAGGCGTGCGTCATCAGATGAAAAATAGCAACCGAATAGGCCGAAGCACCCAACGCTACCGTCATATAGCCCAGCTGCGACAGCGTGGAATAGGCAATGACCCGCTTGATATCGGTTTGCACAATCCCGAGTATGCCCATGAACAAAGCGCCAATGGCTCCGATCACGATGACAAAAGACAGCGCCGTTGTTGATTGCTCGAAGATCGGCGAAAAGCGCGCCACCATAAAGATGCCAGCCGTCACCATCGTAGCCGCATGGATCAAGGCCGAGATAGGGGTAGGGCCTTCCATGGAATCGGGCAGCCAAGTGTGTAATGGAACCTGCGCCGATTTACCCATCGCGCCCACGAACAGCGAAATGCACGCCACAGTCAGCATGCGCCAATCAGTGCCTGGAAACGCCACGCCAGCCAACTTGTCGGCCTGGCCAAAAATATCGCTGTAATGCATGCTGCTCGAATACGCGAACAGCAGCCCAATGCCCAAAATAAAGCCGAAATCGCCGACACGATTCACCAAAAACGCTTTCAGACTGGCGGCGACAGCCGTCGGCCGCGTGTACCAAAACCCGATCAGCAAATACGATACCAGGCCCACTGCTTCCCAGCCAAAGAACAGCTGCAGCATATTGTTGGACATGACCAGCATGAGCATGGAAAAGGTAAACAGCGATATGTATGAAAAGAAACGCTGGTAGCCCGGATCATCGGCCATATAGCCTATGGTGTAGATATGCACCATCAGCGACACGAAGGTCACTACCGCCATCATTAGCGCCGACAAAGGATCAATTAAAAAACCGATATTCAACTCGGCATGGCCGATCACGCTCCAGGTGTAAATGGTGCCATCGAAGGTATGGCCGTCAAGCACCTGGTAGAGCACAACGATCGAGCCGATAAACGAAATCAGAACCCCGCCGATGGCGACGGTGTGTGAGGCTGCTCGGCCTACCTGACGCCCACAGAAACCGGTGCCGAACAAGCCAACGAGCAAGGCGCCCACAAGCGGTGCCAGAGCAACAAGAAGATAAAGAGACGGTGAGTTCATGTGTAATCCCATCAGCCCTTAAGATGATCAAGGTCTTCGACATTGATCGTATTCAAATTGCGGAATAGCAGCACCAGAATCGCCAGGCCGATCGCCGCTTCGGCAGCGGCGACGGTCAGGACAAAGAATACGAACACCTGACCCGCCGCATCGCCAGACCAACTAGAAAATGCGACGAAGTTTATGTTGGCCGCCAGCAGAATCAGCTCGATCGACATCAATAAAATAATCAGGTTGCGGCGGTTCAGAAAGAAGCCGAAAACGCCAATGGCAAATAATATGGCGCCCAGCACCAGATAATGGGCTAAGGTAATAGTCACTTCGATTTCCCCTGTGCCGCATCGGATGCAGCGGGCGCCACCTCGGGCACTTCGGTTTGCGACGGAATATTCAGCAGACGCACACGGTCTTTGGCGCGTACGCGAACCTGGTCGGCAGGATTCTGGTATTTCGCGTCGCGTCGGTGGCGCAACGTTAGTGCAATGGCCGAAATCATGCCCACCAGCAAGATCACGGCGCCCACTTCCACGGCATACACGTAATGGGTATACATGGCCACGCCCAAGGTGCGCGTATTGTCATAGCCGGCGGGCACCGGCGCTGGCGCACCCGCTCCAAGCCAGGTCTTGGTCAGAACAAACGACATCTCGAGCACCATCACCAAGCCTATGGTCAGCCCCAGCGGCAAATACGCTTTAAGTCCCGCGCGCAAGGCATCCATGCGGATGTCGAGCATCATCACCACAAACAGGAACAGCACCATCACGGCGCCCACATACACCAGCACCAGCAACAACGCCAGAAACTCTGCATTGAGCAGCATCCACAACATTGAGGTAGTAAAAAACGCCAGGATCAGATGAAGCACGCCCGTGACAGGATTGGTGGCTGTAATGACGCGAAAAGCCGCAATCACCAGTACCGCCGACAGCAGATAAAACAGGACTGTAGTAAAAATCATGAGACGGTCCGAAGGTTCAACGATAAGGGGCGTCGGCAGCGCGACGACTCGCGATTTCGGACTCGTAACGGTCCCCCACCGCCAGCAACATATCTTTGGTGAAATACAGATCGCCGCGCTTTTCACCGTGATACTCGTGAATATGGGTTTCGACGATCGAATCTACCGGACAGCTTTCTTCACAGAAGCCGCAGAAAATGCACTTGGCCAGGTCGATGTCGTAGCGCGTCGTGCGCCGCGAACCATCTTCGCGCTCTTCGGACTCGATAGTAATAGCCAACGCCGGACACACCGCTTCGCACAGCTTGCAGGCAATACAGCGCTCTTCGCCGTTGGGGTAGCGACGCAGCGCATGCAAGCCGCGAAAACGTGGCGAGGCAGGCGTCTTTTCCTCTGGATAGCGCAAGGTGATTTTTCGCTTGAACAAATACTTGCCCGTCAGGCGCATGCCCTTGAGCATTTCCGACAGCATCAGACTGCCAAAAAAATCTTTAATTGCTTCCATATCCAGCCTCCGAAGCCTTATTTCCAAATGTTCCAGGGCGTCTGCATCCATATCGCAACGACCAACAGCCACACACCCGTGAGTGGAATAAATACTTTCCAGCCAAGACGCATGATCTGGTCATAGCGATAGCGCGGAAACGTCGCACGAAACCAAATGAACATTGACACTACAAAAAACGTTTTAAGGCCTAGCCAAAGCCAGCCGGGCAGCCAGGTAAGCGGCGCGATTTCGATAGGAGCCGTCCAGCCTCCCAGGAACATGATCGAGGCCATGCACGAAAGCAGAATCATGTTGGCGTATTCGCCCAGGAAGAACAAGGCAAAACCCATGCCCGAATATTCAACCATGTGGCCCGCCACAATTTCGGACTCGCCCTCGGCCATGTCGAAAGGATGGCGATTGGTTTCCGCCACTGACGAAATCACGTAAATAACAAACAAAGGCAAAAGCGGCAGCCAATTCCAGGATAGAAAGTTGAGTCCTTTAGCCGCAAACCAGCCATGCGTCTGCCCAACCACGATGCCGCTGACATTAAGCGTGCCCGACACCAGCAGCACGGAGATCATTACAAAGCCTACCGCAAGCTCATAAGACACCATTTGCGCGGAAGCCCGTAAGGCGGCAATAAACGCATATTTAGAGTTGGAAGCCCACCCCGCCACAATCACGCCATACACGCCGATGGAGGTAATTGCCATCACATACAGCAAGCCGGCATTGACATTGGCCAGTACGATATCGGGGCCAAAAGGGATCACCGCCCAAGCCGCCAGCGCTGGCATCAGCGTTACCACCGGTGCCAGAATATAAAGGACCTTGTTGGCCTCACTCGGGACGATAAGCTCTTTGGACAACAGTTTGAACACATCAGCAAAGGGCTGCAGCAAACCCTTGTAGCCCACGCGAGTAGGCCCTAAGCGCACATGCATGGCGCCGATCAGCTTGCGTTCCCAGTAAGTCAGGTAGGCCACGCACAAAATAATAGGCACGGCGATCACAATGATCTTGACCAGTATCCAGATGACCAGCCAGGTCGTTGGCCCCACCAGACCCGTGCCGTAATTTTCTAGCGTCTGCAACCATTCCATTTAGGCACGCTCCACGGAAAGTTGGCCAAAGGCACTGCCCAAAGCTGTCGTTTCGGTAAAAGCCGCCGCCACACGCACGGCGCCCTGCGCGAGCGTGTCGTCGTGTTGCGCAAGCAACGTGATTTGCCCCTGAGCCGAGCGAATGTTCACCGAATCGCCCGACTGCAGCCCCAGTTGCGCCAGCGTCGCAGAATGCATGCGGGCAGTGGGGGCTTGCGAGGCCAAAGTATCTTGTAAAGGCTGGGAGCGGCGCACCAGGGCGTCACTGCGATAAATAGGCACATCAGCTACCCGTTCCAGACCGTCGGGCGCTGCGGCCAGCCCCATTTCACCACGCACCTCGTTGCCCAGACGGCTATCGGCGCCGCCCACCATCACGGTGTCCCGCACCGACTCAGACGTTTCATCGTCAAAGCCGGGCAACTGAAACAAATTACCCAGTACGCGTAAAACCTTCCAACCGGGCCGGGTATCTCCGTAAGGCGCGGTGGCGCCCTTGAAGCTCTGCACCCGTCCCTCGGCATTGACGAAACTGCCCGAAGTTTCCGTGTAAGGGGAAATCGGCAACATGATATTGGCCCACTCTTGCGCGGCCGACCGATAAGGCGTAAGCGCCACGGCAAAATCGGCGGCCTTGAGCACCTCTACAGCCAAAGCACCATTATCAGCGTCGCAGGCGGGTTCGGCGTGCACGACCAGATAGGCCTTGAGTGGCTTGGACAACATTTGCGTCGCACTTAAGCCGCCATGTCCTGGCGTAGCGCCCGCCAGATAGCCGCCCACCGTATTGCCACCCGGTATCAAAAACCCAAACTTGCCTTCCAGGGCGTGCGCCAGCGACGACGCATTGGCTGCGATCAAGGTGGCCTTGTCCGACGCCACCGCCATATTGCCAATCAGCACGCCCACTCTCTGGCCTGACGCTAGGCTGGCCGCGATCTGGCGCGCCATGTCTGTCGGTCGTACCTTATCGAGCACGGCGGGCAACGATTGGTTGCGAGCCTGCGCCACCGCCACCAGAACCTCGGCAACCGCATTGGGAATCTGACTGGGAACGACGGTCATGCGGCCGCTAACCGGAAACAACGGGTCGTCGGCGGCGCTGTCAATAAAGGTAATCTGCGTGCCGTGCTTGGCCGCCTGACGCAAACGCTGCGCCATCAACGGATGGTCTTTACGCAGGAACGAGCCTACTACCAGCACTCGGTCCAACTGACCCAGTTCCGCAATAGACATGCCCAGCCACGGTACGCCAGTGAGCGCATGATCCAGGTCAGGGTCGATATTGCGTAACCGGAAATCCACGTTTTCCGAACCCAGGGCGCGCGCCAAGCGCGCCAGCAAGGCCAGTTCTTCAGTCGTCGCCGTCTGGCTGCCCAGGGCACCGATCTGATCCGCGCCATAGTGTTCGCGTACATGATTGATACCACGCACAACAGCCTGCATTGCATCACTCCAGGATGCCTCGCGCCATTGCCCATCTTCACCCTTGATCATGGGATGCTTCAGACGGTCTTCGGTGTACAGGCCGGCGTAGGCGTAGCGATCGCGATCGCTGAGCCAGCACTCGTTCACCTCTTCGCTTTCGAAGGGCACGACACGCATGACGCGGTCGTCTTTGACCTGCACCACCAGATTGGCACCCAGACTATCGTGCGGGCTGACCGAGCGGCGCCGTGCCAATTCCCAGGTCCGTGCGGTAAAACGGAACGGCTTAGACGTTAGCGCCCCTACCGGACAGACATCGATCATATTGCCCGACAGCTCGGATTCGACCGCCCGGCCCACGAACGAAGTGATCTCGGCGTGCTCTCCACGATTGACCATGCCCAGTTCCATGATGCCACCGATCTCCTGACCAAAGCGAATACAGCGCGTGCAATGAATGCAGCGCTGCATTTCTTCGGCGGACACCAGGGGGCCCATTTCTTTATGAACCACGACGCGCTTCTCTTCCTGATAACGCGAAGCCGAAGCACCATAGCCTACCGCCAGATCCTGCAACTGGCATTCTCCACCCTGATCGCATACCGGGCAATCGAGAGGATGATTGATCAGCAAGAACTCCATAACGCTTTTTTGTGCCGCTACCGCTTTGGCCGACGCCGTGTGCACCACCATGCCATTGCTGACAGGCGTGGCGCACGCCGGCATAGGCTTGGGCGCTTTTTCAACTTCGACCAGGCACATGCGGCAATTGGCCGCAATCGTGAGTTTCTTGTGGTAGCAGAAATGCGGCACGTACAAACCCAGTTTATGAGCGGCATGCATAACCATGCTGCCCTCCGGGATCTCTACCTTATTGCCGTCGATGGTGATCTCAACCATTAGCTGTCCTGATCCTACAGATATTTAGGCACCACACAGCATTTATGCTCGATGTGATGTGCGAACTCGTCGCGAAAATGCTTGATAAAACTGCGTACTGGCATCGCGGCCGCATCGCCGAACGCACAGATGGTGCGCCCCATGATGTTGAAGGCCACCGAATCGAGGACGTCCATATCTTCAGGCCGGCCCTGTCCGTGCTCAATTCGATTGACCATGCGATAGAGCCAACCTGTGCCTTCACGACAAGGCGTGCACTGACCGCAGCTCTCTTCGAAGTAAAAGTACGACAAACGCAACAGCGATTTGACCATGCAGCGCGTATCGTCCATGACAATCACCGCGCCCGACCCCAGCATGGAGCCAGCCTTGGCGATCGAATCATAATCCATATTGGTATTCATCATGACAGCCGCCGGCAGCACCGGCGCACTCGATCCGCCCGGGATAACTGCTTTCATCGTACGCCCGCCGCGCATGCCGCCAGCCAGTTTCAATAGTTCAGAGAACGGCGTACCAAGTGGAATTTCGTAATTGCCAGGACGCTCGACGTCGCCCGTTATTGAAAACAGCTTCGTCCCGCCATTATTGGGAATACCCACTTCCAGATACTCTTTGCCGCTATGGCGAATGATCCAGGGCACAGCAGCAAAGGTTTCGGTGTTGTTGATGGTCGTGGGCTTGCCATATAAGCCGAAGCTGGCCGGGAACGGCGGCTTAAAGCGAGGCATGCCTTTCTTGCCTTCCAGCGATTCCAGCAAGGCGGTTTCTTCGCCGCAAATATAGGCACCATAACCATGAACGGCATGCAACTCGCAGCTGAATTCAGAGCCTAATATTTTCTCGCCTAAAAAGCCCGCGGCACGCGCCTGCTCTAGCGCTTGCTCGAAACGCTCGTACACTTCATAGATTTCGCCATGTATGTAGTTATAGGCCACACTGACGCCCATCGCGTAGGCCGCAATCGCGATGCCCTCGATCACAATATGCGGATTGAAACGCAAAATATCGCGATCTTTGAAGGTACCTGGTTCGCCTTCATCGGAATTGCAAACCAGGTACTTCGGGCCTGGAAATGCACGCGGCATGAAACTCCATTTCAGGCCAGTGGGGAAACCCGCGCCTCCACGCCCACGCAAACCCGAAGCCTTGACCTCGGCAATCACCTCTTCGGGTTTCATGCCTGTACTCAGTATCTTCCGCAAGGCCTCGTAGCCGCCACGCTTGACGTAGTCGTCCAGCCCCCAGTTGTGGCCATCCAGACCCGCCACAATTTGCGGATTGATGTGGCGGCCATGAAACAGCAGGCTGCGCGACAAATCATTGTCGGGAGCAACCTCCAGACCTTGCGAAAACTGGTCCAGCAAGCCAGAGGTGCTCATGCCGACTCTCCGTGCGGTTTAAGCTCGGCCAGCATGGCATCGATCTTGTCTTGCGACATACGTACACACATATGCTTGTTATTCACCAGTACTACTGGGGCATCGCCACAGGCACCCATGCACTCGCCTTCAATCAGGGTAAATAAGCCGTCGGCCGAAATCTCGTTAAAATCCACACCCAGTTTTTGCTTCAGGTAATCGGCCGTCTTGACGCCATCGCGCAAAGCACAAGGCAGATTCGTGCATATGGTTAGCGTGTAGCGACCGGTGGGTTGGGTATGGATCATGTTGTAAAACGTGGCCAACTCTTGCACCGCAATGGGAGACTCACCCAGATAGGTCGCCACGTCTTCAATCACCTCGGGCGATACCCATGATTTTTCGTCTTGCGCGATAGTCAGCGCCGCGAGGATGGCGGAACGTTTTCGATCACCGGGGTATTTGGTGACCTCCCTATCGATCTTCTGGTAGGCTTGTTCAGAAAGCAGCATAGTTTGAATCCGGTTGTTACTTTAGCTAGGCGGCCATCAGCGGTCGATTTCGCCAAACACTATATCTTGAGTCCCGATAATGGTGACCGCATCGGCGATCATGTGGCCGCGCGTCATTTCGTCCAGGGATTGCAAATGTGCAAATCCCGGCGCACGGATTTTAAGGCGATACGGCTTATTGGCGCCATCTGAAACCAGATAAATGCCAAACTCGCCCTTGGGGTGTTCGATTGCTGCGTAGGTTTCACCCGCGGGTACGTGAAAGCCCTCGGTAAACAGCTTGAAATGGTGAATAAGGTCTTCCATGCCGGTTTTCATGCGCTCTCGACTAGGCGGCGCGACCTTGTGGTCATCGACAATCACCGGGCCGGGGTTGTTGCGCAGCCATTCCACACACTGACGGATAATGCGATTGCTTTCTCGCATTTCGGCAATACGCACCAGGTAACGATCGTAGCAGTCGCCATTGACGCCTATTGGGATTTCGAAATCGACCCGGTCGTATACCTCGTAGGGCTGCATCTTGCGCAAGTCCCAGGCCACTCCCGAGCCGCGCAGCATGGGACCGGTAAAGCCCAGCGCCTTGGCGCGTTCCGGGCCCACCACACCGAT
>JBDTLC010000063.1:0-3069 GCA_039935015.1 Paralcaligenes sp.
TTATTGGCCATCACCAGTCCACAGATCAAGCCGGACGCCGATCGGTTCGGCTATACCGAAATCATTGAATCGGCGGGTGGCACGGTGATGTCGGGCATGTGCTTCTACCAGTCATATGCGCGCGAGATCGGGCAGGCCAAAGGCTGGAAGCACTTGGCCACCAATAGCGCGAAGTTGGTCAATATCCTGGGCGGCTACGGCTATGTACCGAAGCTTGCATCTATGGAGGCCTGCATTACAGCGGCCGAAAAAGGAGCACTCCAATGAAAGAACTCATACTGCAGGCCCGCCAGGCAATGGGGAATAAGGTCTCGGGAAAGGCCCTTGTCGCCCACGATGGCCTTTCGGCGCGTTACGACCTTGATCGGCTTCGCGGCGTATTTTCGCGACCCGCCCATAAATTGGCAGGTCAGTCTTATATCGACTGCATTCTGATCCTGGATACGGCCAAAGGCGGCGTAGCAAGCGCGTGGATGCTGTACGAAATGCGTTCACGCAATATGGCTCCGCGAGCTATTGTTTTCAATTCGGTCAACACGATTCTGGTGCAAGGCGCGGCACTGGCCAACATCACCATGCTTGCGGGCTTCGATGAAGACATTACCAGCCTTGTGCCTCACGGTTCGCAAGTCGAAGTGGATCCGCATACTAAAACGCTTCGCGTCATCGACAGACTTGGCCAGCCCATGGCCGATCCGGTGCAAAATGCCAACGATGCGGTGCTGCGGCCCGTACACGGGCCCCGCTGAGTGATGTGGCGGCCAATTTGGCCGCCACATCACAATAAACCCGTTTAACATAGGGTTCCCATACTCAATATCCACCCCGCTCATGGACGCCAACGTAATTGCCGCGATCTCGCGATGGCCCAATGTTCCCGATGTTTTCGGCTGGCTGTCGCTGTCCGAACGCGGAGAATGGCGGCTCTATCCACGCGGCGATGCGCTAGCTGCAGCGGTGGGCGAATCGATCGCCAACTCCCAGATACAGCAGTTCATCGGACGCAATTACGCAAGCGACGAGCATGGGCGCTGGTATTTCCAGAACGGCCCGCAAAGAGCCTTTGTGCGCTTGGACGCCGCACCCTATATTTTGCACACGGCAGATAGAACCACTGGCCTGCGTACGCACAACGGACTGGATGTACACACAGTAAAAGGCTGGTGGCTGGATGACGTCGGTCGGCTTTACGCCCAGACAGAGCACGGCCCGGGTTTGATCGCGGGGCGAGATCTGGCAGCTGTGCTGGCCGGACTTTACACGGCAAAGGGGGAGCGTCTGATGGATGTCCTGGAGCGCGAACCGGAGAAAGGCTTATTGGCCATCGAAACGGTTGGCCACGCTGCGGGCCGCGACGCTGATGCCCCATTTAATTTTTGCGCAGCCGCTGCGATCCCGGAACTAATGGGGTTTACGCGCAATCCAAAAGCAGATTGAATAGCGGATTTATGAAAAAGCTCTCTAGGACACGACGGGTTTTTCGGACGAGGGCTGCCACAACGACTGTCAAAGCCGTTGACGGTCGAGTCGGTATCTACAGTAGAATCAAAGCATGACAGCACCTGCCCCCACCTTTTTTTTCCCCGCGCCCCGGACACAAAAATTCTGTGGCCAATGCGGCTCTCCGTTGACGCGCATGGTGCCACCCGATGACAATCGACTACGCGACGTATGCGAGCACTGCGGCGCCATTCACTATCAGAATCCGCGCAACGTGGTGGGTGTGGTGCCAGTTTGGGAAGACAAGATCCTGTTGTGTCGCCGCGCGATCGAGCCGCGCTACAACACCTGGACGCTGCCAGCCGGGTTTATGGAGCTGGGAGAAACCACAGCGAATGGTGCAGTGCGCGAAACTGATGAAGAAGCGGGCATCCAGATCGAACTAGGACCACTTTATACCGTCATCGATGTTCCTCATGCAGATCAGGTTCATTTTTTCTATTTGGCCAAGGTGCTAAACCCCAGCCTGAATCCTGGCCCGGAAACACTCGAAGCGGCCTATTTTGCTGCGAATGAAATCCCTTGGAAAGAGCTGTCTTTTCGAACTGTCATTACCACTCTAGAGCACTACCTGCTCGACAAGAAAACGGGGGTGTTCCCGATTCATCACTACTCGGTGTCTCATCCACTGCCCAAGGGTTAAAGGCCGCGCCTTGAACACCCCGGTTTGGCTCGACAGCAGCACTCCCCTTCCACACCCAAGTACAGCGCAAGCGGACGGGCTGCTGGCCGCAGGCGGCGAGCTTTCAATTGCACGCCTGACCGAAGCCTACTCTAACGGCATATTTCCCTGGTTCAGCCAGAACACCCCGGTGTTGTGGTGGAGCCTGAATCCGCGCATGGTGCTGGCTTGCGCACGGTTCTCGCCCTCTCATTCACTACGCAAAAAACTGCGTCAGCTGGCTCGCCGGGAATTCGATCGCGACGCGCCGATCCAAATCAGAATGAATACCGCGTTTGCCGAGGTCATGGCGCAATGCGCGGCTCCCAGAATCGGGCAAGACGGCACCTGGATCTGCAGCCAGATTCAAGAGGCTTATCTGGCCTGGCATTTGGCCGGGCAGGTGCATAGCATCGAAACCTGGCAAGACAACCGCTTGGTCGCCGGCCTGTACGGCGTTAGCCTGGGCGGCGTATTTTGCGGCGAATCGATGTTTAGCCGTATCGATGACGGTTCTAAACTGGCCTTGGCGTACCTGGTTAAATTCTTAATGCGCAACAACGTGCGGCTAATCGATTGTCAGCAGCAAACCGAACACTTGGCGAGCATGGGCGCGCAGCCCATTCCACGTTCCGAGTTTCTGCTTTATTTGCAAACCGCTTTACGGCAACCGACTCCACCCTGGGGGACGGGGCAACTCTTGCAATCGGGTGAACTTGCCCCTTCGCCGCTAAAAACGCCATAATGGTTTCGAGCGGCCTGATACGCATCTGCAAAACAGACCTCTAATTCCAGCCAAACCTTGCCATGAGCCATCCGACCGAACTGAATTTTAAAGCCTTGCAGTTTTATGCAACGGCACCTTACCCGTGCAGTTATCTGCCCGACCATACCGCTCGATCGCAGGT
>JBDTLC010000064.1:0-3841 GCA_039935015.1 Paralcaligenes sp.
CACGCCAACTCAAAATCCCCCGCCGCAAGGCGTGTCGGTTCGATTCCGGCCCCGGCACCAACGACTTGTTCCACAACGATTCAATTCGCACCAAATCATTAAGAAAATCATTAGGTTAGAATAAAACCCTGACCCATGATGTTTCACAAAATCTCAGTAAATCCCAACGTTGCGTGTCCCCCAGAGTGTCCCCTAGACTAGGGATCTCTTAATTTTTCCCGTTGGGGGACTCCAATGGGATTCCTGACCGACCTCAAAGTCCGAACAGCTGCGCCACGCGCCAACGAGTACCTGATTGCCGACGGCGACGGGCTCTATCGCTATAAGTCCGACAAGAAGCAACTCAAGATTGGCTTGTGTGCCTACCCAGGCGTATAGGCGCGTGCCACGGCGCCATCGATCCGCTCTTTGACGCGGATGGTCTGAGCCTTGCTGGCCATCTGCGGAATCGACAAGCGATGGAGCAAATTAATCGGATTTGTGCAAAATTGACAAGTTATAATCTTTTTTCATCATGCATAATCGATTTTGCGCAGCAATCAGTCTTGTGACGCGGCCGGCAGCGCACTGCATTGAGTTCGATCATCTCACTACGTCATAATCGATTCCATTCAATTAATCCGTTTTTTAATCATTTTTATACATGCATAATCAAATAAATACGCTGTCGGCGATCATCCATCGTTTTTATACATGCTAACCGGTGCAACTAGGAGCATCCCATGAATAGCCTTCCCGCCCATCCCATCGGAGCGGCATGGCTGGCCCAGACGTATCAGGTTAACCCGACGGGGCGTTTGTCCGTATTAAGCCAAATCGGCGGTCGGCGAGTCACATGGGTCAACGACGGCAACAGGCTGGAAACTTACCCGGAAGTCATGCGCCCTGCATCCGAACCGGCCGCGCACCTGCAGTTTCACTTGCGTCACGAGGTGCCGCATCTGGAATTTCTGGCCCGTCTGTTTGCCAAGACGGGCACTTCCTTCGTTCAGGAATGGGTGGATGCCGAGCCCACGGGGCAGTATGCACGTCGGGCGGCTTTCTTATATGAGTGGTTGACTGGGGACACCTTGCAGGCGCCCGCGCGCTTGGGCGGCAACTACGTCGATGCAATCGACGATGCCAAACAAATGGCTGCCTCCGCCAACTGTGTGGTCAAGATACAGCGCTGGCGCGTTAATGACAATCTGCCGGGCACACGCCACTTTTGCCCGACGATCATCAAGACCGACGCTGTCGTTCAAGCCAGCGACCTGGATGTGCCACGCCTGTTCCAGAACCTGACCGCCGAGTTCGGAGAAGACCTATTGCGACGCGCCGCCGTATGGATGACATTACGCGAAAGCAAAGCCAGCCTTGCCATCGAGGGCGAAGCCGATCACGCCAACCGTATCGAGCGTTTCGCCGACGTCATGGCACGGCGAACGGGTCAGGGCGACTCCGCTTTGACCGACGCAGCACTGGCCCAGTTGCAGGGCGAGATTCTGGGTAAACGCAACACGCTCACCCACCTTGGCCTACGCCAATCACCCGTCTTCGTGGGGGAAACAATACGCTATCAGAACATCGTGCACTACGTAGCACCACCGGCTGATGATGTTCCGGCCATGCTGGAAGGCCTACGCGTTTTTCTTGCGCGTACGCAAGGCCAGTCACCTGTCATGCGCACCACTGTGGCCGCTTTCGGCTTCGTCTACATTCACCCGTTGGCCGACGGCAATGGTCGCGTGCATCGCTTTCTGATCAACGACATATTACGTCGCGATGGCGCGGTGCCTGAGCCGGTGATTCTGCCCGTATCGGCCGTCATCACGGAAAATGCCGCCGAGCGCCGCAGCTATGACCAAGTGCTGGATGAAGTATCCAAACCCTTGATGCAAGAGGCGCACGACTATATAACGTTTACCTCTGCACAAAACACCTACCCGGACGGTGTCGTATCCAACTTCGTGTTCAACGGCGTCGACCAAGTTCGGCCTGCCTGGCGCTATCCCGACCTGGGCCCGCACGTGGTCTTTCTATCCAAGGTTATCGAGCGCACCCTGACAGAACAGATGCGCGAGCAATCGCGGTACCTACGCAACCACGGACGTGCACGCCAGATGCTCAAAGAGGTCGTCGAAATGCCTGACCAGCAAGCAGACCGGGTGCTGCGCTCCATCGAACAAAATCGCGGCGAGTTGAGCAAAGTGCTGGCCAAGCAGATGCCTGTATTGCAGGAGCCCGGCGTATGGACGGCCATCATCGAGGCCGTGACGCTGGCGTTTCAGGATGATGCGCCCGCGATCACCATATCGTCGGCCGTTACCAACCCGCACGGCCTTGCGTGACGAAGCCAGCCGGTCGGCACTCACCGAAGACGTTGTAGATATGGTGCTGGACGCTACCAGCTTTGCGACTACCTCACTGACTATCAAGCGTCTATTTGGCTGGCACCCTGAGGCTTCGCCTGCTGCACGGTATTGCGAAACCTTGCATACTCGGTCTTTTACGGGGGAATCGGCCCACGCCCAAAAGGCGGCGGCTGTAGACAACACTATCGTGCCACCCGGACCAATGCGTCCACACGACGTAGTGCCCGCACAATCTCGGCGCGAAAAATACGATACCCTTAACGCTAACGACATACGTGGTAGACAGGCGCGTAGCTTTTATGCAAACGAATTGATCAGACTGGCGGCCAGTCGATCAGATGCCGTGCAGCGTGAACTGGCCACACTGGCCCCACGATTTTGAATCACGAAGAGTTCAAAAAGCGTTTGGCTAACCAAGAGTCGTTTTGAGTCGGGTGATGGAGCAACCCAAAATATGGATCATAGGGGAAAGCATTGGCCTCGGTATTTGAGAACCTGTGCGGTCTAGGAAGACCCTTGCGGGCTGAACCTTCGGATAAGAAAGAGTTCGAAGGCTTGAGTCGGTCTGGACATGCCAGATTGCGTGACGCCCTGAACATCACGCTATCGATTGAAGGTCGGTTCGGCCTAGCCTATAACGCACCCCACGCGCTAGGTCTAGCCGCGTTGCGCTGACATGGCTACCGCTCCAGTAATCGGTACGTCGTGTTTCAGCTGCTACCTAATACGCTGGATCTAGGTCCGGAAGTTTGGTGTGTACTGGCAAAGTTGATACCTCGACCCCATTGCCGTAAATCCTTGAATGGGTCGCGGATGATAGTCTGTATCAAAAATTGACGGCACGACAAAATATTCCACAATCGTCGCATGAAAAACGGCGAATATATTTGGCCATCTCCGCGCTGGCTCAGCTGGCAATATGACCTCGCCGCCCTTGCACCGCAGGCAATAATCAAAAACGCACTAAGCGGCCAACGCCGAAACGCTGAGGCGGCATAGGGCCTCTTCGGTCTGCCCCGGCTGCAGCCAGCGCAAGCCTTGCCCGTGGTGGATGGCATCGGGCAGGCCGAGCCAGGGTTCCACGCAATAAAAATCGGAATCGAGGCCTTCCGTCCAGGTCGTCACCGCATACCAGGGACACGCAGTCTCGGACAGATCGAGCGTGACCCGTGCGCCCCGCCAGGGCATGTCCAAATGCACGAACCCTGGCTCGCGCAGCACATGGAACCGATCAAGCAACTGCGGATCAGCCAATGAGTAAGCGTTGGCCCCCTGCACGGGCGCGGTCACTCCGCCATGAGGCTTCGCCTGCTGCACCGTATTGTCAGGCAGGCGCAACAGGGTCTCGCCGCGATGCTGGGCGGGCAGATCGAAATAGAAATGATGCCCCGGGTAGTAGGGCATGGGTACCGCGCCTGTGTTGGTGGTCACCAGACGCGCCTCGAGCATGGCGCCCGACAGACGGTAATGCGCGGCGAAAACAAAGC
>JBDTLC010000065.1:0-4594 GCA_039935015.1 Paralcaligenes sp.
ATGCAAGGCACGCCATTGTCCCGGCGCGTAATGGCCTCGATCTGGCGTCGCACGGAATCGCCTGGGCCCGGCGCGGCAAGCGCCGACTCGCCCGAGGACGAAAGCCAGCCTTCGGCTCTGGCCAGCGCTTGCATGGGGCTGCTCAAGGCTACGGCCCGGCCAGTCAGTAGCGCAGTAGCGTGCAAGCTGGCTGCAGCATCGCCCTGTGAAGACAGCTTCACCCTATGGTGCACGGCCAACACATAACTGTCCTCAGTGCGGGCCAGCAGATTGTGTACGGTCCCCCATTGCTGATCAATCAGAGCAGGCACGGACGAAGCCGCTTTCGCCGCGCTGGTATAGAGACGCCACAAATCCATCGCTTCCGAGCAGGCGAGATCGCTCTCCAGATAATCGCAGGCGGCTTTGATATTTGCTTGTGTCGGGACCGCGCCAGCCACGGCTCCTTGCGCAGCACTCGTCAGCGCCAGCAGTTGCGGCAATAATTGCCGGCGGCGCTCATCTTTGGCCGCATCGACTGGCACCTGTGGCGTCTTAGTCAGCGACATCACGGCTGCAAAATCGGCCTGAGTCGGCGCGTAAAGAGCGCGCGCGCGCTGCCTGGGAGCCAGAGCCTGATCGACCAGGTCAGCGGCCGACAGAAACAACAGGTTCTCCGGCACTTTCTGTCCGTTGGAAACGTAGTGCACCGCAAGCTGATAGCGAATCGCGGTATCGAGCGCCGCACCCATGCGCGAGGCTTCATCGAGCTTGGTGATAATGCAGCCCGATATCGGGCTGCCACCGTCATTACAGTACGCACGGGCGACTTCGTCCAGGGTATCGCCCTGGCTGGACGCATTCAATACCAGCAAACGCTGCACGGAGCGGCCCGCCCCGGCCAGCATAGCGGCCTGCTCAACAATATAGTGATCGCGCTGGCTGGTTCCGACATTGTCGATCAGAATCGTCTGATCTGGCCTTATGCCGCCGACAATTCGCCTGAGCTCGTCGACGTCTTGCACTATATGCACGGGCGTCTGCATCATTTGCCCGTAGATCTTCAATTGTTCATGAGCGCCGATCCGATAGGTATCGGTAGTTATCAGCACAACTTTCCCAGCGCCCTGGCGCTTGATACAACGAGCAGCCAATTTGGCAACGGTGGTGGTTTTACCTACTCCGGTGGGGCCCACCAGCGCCAGGGCACACCCGGGGACCCATAAATCGGCCTCGTTGGCCAAGACTGGCATATGCATGGTCAATTCGTGGCGCACCCACTGCAATGCGGCTTTGGCTGATAACTGCTCGGGCAGGCTCTTGAGCATGGCGCGCAACAATGCGGTGCTAAAGCCCAGGCCCAACAATGTCTGAAATAGCGACACAGCCTGAGGCGCGCGCCGCAACTGACTTCCCCACAGCAATTCGTCGATGCGCGTCTCGAGCGAGCCACGCAAATCACCTATGGCCCCCAAGACGTCGGTCCCTGGCAACGCAGCGGCCGGCCCCGGCCGCAAGTGCACGTCATTTTCGAATCCGGGTTCGCGCAAAGCAACCCCGGGTGCGGCCAAAGTAACGGCATCGCCCTCGGACGGCGCAACAGTAGGATCCGTGGCCAATATTTCAACGCCGCCATTGATACGGCGATTCGAAACGATCAGGGCTTCCGAGCCCAGTGCCAGGCGCACTTGGCGCATCGCTTCACGATTCGTATTGCCAAAAAATCGACTTACATTCACGCCACTGTCCCGCCTATCAAGCTCGTTACGCGCAACATGCGCTCTTCGGATATTTCACTATTCGCGAGCACACCAATTTGTGGAATATGGTGGCGCAAAAAACGCGCCAATGATACACGCAGTGCCGCGGGCACCACCACGACGGGCGCATCGCCATTGGCCTCTTGTGCCTTAACTGCCCGGTCGGTATCAGCCAGCAAAGTCTCAGCCAGTCCCGGTTCGAGCGCTCCGCTGGTCGTCAAAGCTTGCGCCAGCACGCGTTCCAGCTTCGCCTCCAGGGCGATCACGCGCAACTCGCCTTCACCCGGAAACCATTGCTGGGTAATGGCCCGGCCCAGCGCCACTCGAGTCAAGGCCAGCAGTTCGTTCGAATCAGGCCCTGTGCCATTGGGGTTGAGTGCTGCCAAGCGCGGCGCATGCTCGGCTACCGTATCAATAATGGAGCGCACGTCGCGTATAGAGACCTCTTCATCAAGCAGGCCGCGCAGCAACTTTTGCAGCAGAGTAAGAGAAACCGTTTTGGGTACCAGATCTTCAATAAGCTTGGGAGCGTCCTTGCCGATGTGATCAAGCAGTTGCTGCACCTCTTGCCGACCCAATAAATGCGCGCCATGCCGATGCATCAGATGATTCAGATGCGTGGCGACGACCGTTCCTGCGTCTACCACCGTATATCCGGCCACCTGAGCCTGCTCGCGCGCAGCGGCATCGACCCAGAATGCCGGCAAACCGAAGGCGGGATCGGTCGTTGGCGTCCCCGGCAACTTGTCCTGGACCCCACCTGGATCGATAGCCAGCCACTGGCCCGGGGTGGCGGCGCCGCGTCCGATTTCAACCCCCGAAAGCAAGATACGGTAATCATTGGGCTTGAGCTCCAGGTTGTCCCGGATATGAACCACAGGAGGCAAAAAGCCCATATCTTGGGCGAATTTTTTACGCAAGCTGCGAATCCGGTGCAACAATTCGCCGTTTTGGGCATGGTCAACCAATGAAATCAGGCGATAGCCCACCTCGAGCCCCAAGGGGTCAACCAGCGCGACATCATCCCAGCTGGCTTCCGCTGCGGCCGCCTCGACAGCGGCCGCAGCCTTATGGGGATCTTGAGCCTTCTGGGCAAGCTCGACCTGCTGTTGCTTGAATAAGAGCCATCCTGCGCCACCCAATGCCGACGCCAACAATAAAAAAGCTACATGCGGCATATTGGGAATCAGGCCCATGGCCGTCAGGATGCCGGCCGTAATGAACAGGACGGTGGGATTGGCAAATAGTTGGCTGACTATTTGCTGCCCTACGTCCTGATCGGTCGCGACCCGCGACACCACCACACCGGCCGCCGTCGAAATCACCAGTGCGGGGATTTGCGCCACCAGACCGTCTCCGATGGTCAGCAGGGTATATACATGAGCAGAATCAGCAAAGCTTAGCCCGTGCTGGGCTACGCCCACAATCAGCCCACCAATGATGTTGATGACCATGATCAGCAAGCCGGCCACTGCATCGCCGCGCACAAACTTGCTGGCGCCATCCATAGACCCATAAAACTCGGCTTCCTGAGCGACTTCGCTGCGGCGCCGGCGGGCCTCTTCTTCGCCCACCAGACCCGCATTCAGGTCGGCATCAATGGCCATTTGCTTGCCGGGCATGGCATCAAGCGTAAAGCGTGCTCCCACTTCAGCAATACGGCCCGCACCCTTGGTAATGACCACGAAATTGATAATCACCAGAATGATGAATACCACAATCCCCACGGCAAAATTTCCACCTACCAAAAAGTGCCCGAAGGCCTCGATGACCTGACCCGCCGCATCGGGCCCTTTATGGCCATTGAGCAAAACGACGCGAGTCGAGGCGACATTGAGGGCCAGACGCAACAAGGTCGCAAACAGCAATACCGCCGGAAAGGCCGCGAAATCCAGTGGCTTTTTAGTAAACATAGCCACCAGCAAGATCATGACCGCCAGCGAAATATTGAAGGTGAAGAGCAGATCGAGAACAAAGGGTGGCAACGGCAGAATCATCATGGCCAAAACCATGAGGATCAGCACCGGCCCGGCCAGGACGCGCGCATGCTGCGCGCCGTTATTTTTTAATAGTGCAATAAAGCCGTTCATGAGTTTCTGTTTAACATCTGATCAAGGTCTTGCGAATCGAGGCCCTGCGGGACCGGTAAATGAGAGGGGGTGGTGGGTTCGGCACCCTGGCCCGCGTTCCAGCGGCGCAACTGATACACCCACGCCAGCACCTCGGCCACGGCGGTGTATAGCTCCGCCGGAATCTCGCGCCCCAACTCGACGTTATGATACAAAGCCCGCGCCAGAGGCGGGGCCCCCAACATGGGCACGCCATGCTCTGCGGCCAGTTCGCGGATACGCGCGGCCAGTAAATCTGATCCTTTGGCCACCACGCGCGGAGCACCTCCGCCACCTTCCTGATACTTGAGCGCCACCGCAAAATGCGTTGGGTTGGTCACTACCACGTCGGCTTTAGGAACCTCGGCCATCATGCGGCGTTTGGCCATTGTCCGCTGCTGCTGGCGTATGCGGCCCTTGACATGGGGGTCGCCTTCGCTTTCTTTGTTTTCTTGCCGGACATCCTGACGGGACATCTTCAATTTCTTATGATGGCTCCAAAGCTGCCAGGGCACATCGATCATGACAATCAAAAACAAAGAACCAACAATCAAGGCGCTACACAAGGCCACCAAAGACAAGCCCTCGGCCAGCGCCGCCCGTGGCGTGGAATGCATCAGCATGATCATTTGATCGCGATAATGCCAGATCACCATCGCTCCCACCGACCCGACCACCAGTGCTTTGGCGAGCGTCTTGACCAGTTCCACCAGCGTTTGCGAGGAAAACATCCGCTGTATGCCCTTG
>JBDTLC010000066.1:0-9369 GCA_039935015.1 Paralcaligenes sp.
AAGTGGGTGACCGCATCATATTCATGGACGAGGGCGAAATCGTCGAATCAGCCACACCGGTGGAATTCTTCAACTCACCCCGAACAGAGCGAGCCCGAGAATTCTTGGGCCAGATACTCTCCGGGCACTAACAACGCATCCTGTATCATGTCTTGTAGAACCAAAACGGCTATTCGATACATGTCCCGGGGACCACTTCGTTGAATTTTATCGTGGCTGAAAGAAGTAAAGTGACTAGAACAGACGCTCTGAAAGGATCGCGTTTATTCGTTACGTCGTTAGATCGTGGGTTGCAAGTTTTAACGGCCTTTTGGGAAGGCGGCGCATCCATGAAGCTCGCCGAGCTGGCACAAGCGGCAAACATGTCGAAGAGTGCCACGCAGCGGTTTGCCTATACGCTGGTTACACTGGGCTATCTGCGAAAAAATGAAATTACGAAAGAATTTTCCCTGGCACCGCGCTCACTCGAAGTTGGCCTGCGATATCTGCAAACCAGCCCGTTGGTCAATGGCTCGAACCCTTATCTGCACTCTCTAAACCGGGCGTGCGAAGAAACCTGTTGCCTTGCCGAGCCCGACGGCCTGGATATGGTCTATGTTTCGCGCTTCCCGGCGCACAAGGAAATGTTTGTCAATATGCCCTTGGGCATGCGCATCCCTATGTTTTGCACTGCAACGGGGCGCGCCATACTATCGCGACTTTCCCTGGATATTGCCATGGATATGCTTGAACGAAGCAACCGCGTGCCTTACACCACCAATACCATCATCGACCTTGCCCGGTTTAAAGATTTGCTGGAAGAAGCCGATGTCAACGGCTACACCTGGGCTGACAGCGAATATTACAGCGGCGACATCAATATAGCCGCCCCCATTCTCGACCCCTCCGGGGCACCTGTTGCATCGGTAAATATCGCGGCGGCATCCAGCCGCTTCACGCTGGCGCAGGCCAAAGCCGAACTGGGTCCTCAAGTCATTGAAACAGCGCGAGCGATCAGTGGATCCGGCGCAGTCCGGCAGCTTCAAATAATGCACGAGTTTCGCAAGAAGCAAACTCCGAGTTCTGAAGGGCACCCTACATAAATAGAAAGCGAGTAACTAAATCTCTCGCTATTTGCGGGAGCAACGTCTGCCCTACACAGGCGCATCGCGCAAGCCGTAAAGCATCCCCGTCCCCACGATCCGTACACCCACGCGGTCGCCCACCGTATGTTCAAGCGGATAATGCGTTCTTACCAGAAAATCTATAGTTGGGGTAGCTCCGTCCTTGCGCGCCGCGGTGGGCTGGATGGGACAATCGGGCGACTCCAGCACAATCCGCAAACTGAAATACTGGCCGTGGAATGCAATTTCCACCACCCGCGCTGCGACCCCTTGGCCTGGTGCCACCAGACGCAACTGTTCTGGCCGCAGCATCACGCGTACCGACTCTCCCAGCCCACGATGAACGGCCCGAGGTGAATGACTCGAACTAATGGATTCTCCCGGATTACGACTGCTGGCAACAGGCACCATTCCCAACGCCGTACGCACACCGTTATCCACCACAACGCCATCGAGCAAAATAATGCCGCCCACGAGTTCAGCGGTTTGCACATCAACGGGCCTGCGGTAGAGGTTCACCGGATCGTCGAACTGAACGATATGCCCGTCACGCATCACCGCCACGCGATCCGACGAGATAAAGGCTTCGCGCTGGTCATGCGTCACCAGTAATACCGTGGCCCCAATACGCCGCAGCAAGGTCATCACGTCCTGGCAAATAGAACTGCGTAAGTTGGCATCGAGCGCATTGAACGGCTCGTCGAGCAAGAGCATGCGTGGTTCTGGAGCCAATGCGCGCGCCAGTGCCACACGCTGTTGCTGGCCCCCGGACAACTGATGCGGCATATGGGCACGGAGCTCGGTAATTCCGGTCAGCTCCAGCATGCGGTCAACCGCCTCACTTCGGCCCGGCCCCTTATTCAAACCGAACGCCACGTTATCGTAAACATTAAGATGGGGGAAAAGAGCACCCTCTTGCGGGACATAACCAATATGACGCTTTTCAGCCACCACAAAGACACGGGCGCTGGCCACCACTTGCCGGGCCACGCTAATCTGCCCACTATCGGGCCTGTCGAACCCCGCGATCAGGCGCAACAGGGTCGTCTTACCGCAGCCGGACTGGCCAAGCAAAGAAACCACTTGCCCCGGTTCCACCACGAAATCAATCTCGTGCAGCACCTTTTTCAGACCGTAGGATTTTTCAACCTGCTCTACCTGCAGGGTGGTCAGGTCTGAGCTACTGGGCATCGAAATACACCGTTTTACGTAAGATATGCACAGGTACGCCGGAGATGAGAATTAACACAGCCGCATACGGTGCAGCAGCCGCGAACGCCGCATTGTTGGTCGCAGACCAGACTTGCATCGATAAGGTGTCCACGCCAATCGGAGCCAGAATAAGGGTTGCGGTCAATTCTTTCATAAGCTGTAAAAATACCAAGGCCCCAGCCGCCGCCAGGCCCGGGGCGATGCAAGGCAAAGTGATTTTACAGAAAACCGACCACGAACCATGGCCCAGCGCGTGCCCCACGTCTTCGACCCCCGCAGGCAATTGCTCAAGCGCCGCACGTATGGACACCTGCGCCATGGGTAGATACAGCACCACGTAGGCCAACAGTATCAGCAACCAAGTCTGATATGCCCAGGAGACATACGTAATCGAAAAAAACGCGAGCGATAAGGCAATAACTAAGCCGGGCAGTGCGTGAGCCACGTAAGGAACCCGATCCAGCCATATTCCCAGATGCGCCCGGTGGCGAATCGCCGCCAACACCACAGGTACGGCGCACAGCACGGTACACAATGCCCCTAGCAAAGAAAGGGACAGCGAATCCCAGGCCGAGGAGGCAAGAGCCACCCAATCGACCCCTGCCGACGTACCATGTGTGAGCCAATAAGCCAGCATGCCCAAGGGTACCAGCAAACCCAATGCGGCCACCGCTGCAAAGGCAGCCAAAACCGGCCACTGCCAGCGGCCTAGGGGCAACACGACCGTCGCACGTCGCGTGCCCCTACCCACGCGAGCTAATTGCGTGCGGCCGCGCAGACGCAATTCGACGAGAATAATCGGCAGGCATAAGAGCAACAGCACGAACGCCAGCAACGCGGCCGAGGCGTTGCTGAATTCAAGTTCGTACTCTTCGAAAATAGCCGTGGTAAAAGTTTGATAACCCAACAGCGCCAAAGCGCCGAACTCCGCCAGCATATGCAGGCTGACCAGCAAGGCCCCTCCACCTAAAGCCGGCTTCAATTGCGGCAGCACTACTCCGCGAAATGTCTGCCAACGGTTACGCCCCAACGACTGGCTGACCTCCTCCAACGCCGGGTCTAGCCCTTTCAATGCTGCTGCCACCGGCAAATACACTAGCGGAAACGTTGCCAGGGAAAGAACCAGCACCGCGCCGCCGAAACCTTCGAAAACAGAGCTGATCGACATCCAGGTATAACTGCTGACGAAGGCAGGGATGCACAAAGGCAGACTGACAAGCACCGACCAGACATGGGCACCTGCCAAGTTCGTACGTTCAATACACCAGGCTGCGCCCGCGCCCAGAAACACCGCGATCACAGTAACCGTGGTCATTAATGAAATAGTGTTGAACAGCAGCTGGGCGACCCGCTCGCGCCACAGCAATGCCACGCTGCGTTCCAGCCCAACCTGCGCAGCGCGCCAGATAACATAAAGAAAAGGTAAGCAAACCGCAGCCAGAACGAGCGCCACAATGACAGAATGCCAAAACGGAGGCAGCCACGCAGGCCGCCTCGCACCACCGCGCCGCCACAGCGACGAAAGGGTATTGGAAGGCATTATTTAACTTAGGCCAGCCTCACGAATCAATTCGGTCGCTTCATGCGCATCGCCCAGATCAGCCGCCGACACATCGGGTGGATCGAGCTCACTAAAGGGTTTCAAATCAAATGGCGATTTGACATTCGGATTCAAGGGGTATTCGGCCACGTCGTTGACAATGACTTGCTGGCCCTCGGGGCTCGCGAGAAAGGCCACGAACTTCTGCGCAAGAGCTTGATTTTTGCTGGATTTTAAAATACCAATACCCGAAGAGGTGATCAAGGCGCCGGCATCTTTATGACCTACATAATTCAAGGCGGATGCCATGTTCTTCGCTCCTTTTTCCTTGGCCAGCGCAAACCAGTAGTAATTATTGATTAATGCAACCTCCACCTCGCCGCGTTCCACTCCTTTAAGTGCGGCTCCGTTCTTGTTATAGATCTTGCCGTATTTCTTCAGACCCTTTAGCCATTCTAATGCCGCATCGCGCCCCTTGAGCTTGATGATCGCCACGATCTGCTCTTGGAACGCGCCGCTGGTCGGCACGAAACCTACCTTACCGGCCCATTTCTGACTTGCATAATTCAATACCGATGGCTCCAGATCGGCCGGCTTGACCTTGGCCTTGTTATAGGCCACTACACGCACGCGTGCTGAAATAGCCACCCAGTCGCCATCTTTGGCGTGGTAATTTCCTGGTAAAGATGCCAAAGTTTTTGCGTCGATCGGAGCCAGCAAGCCCTTCTCGGCCAAAGCCGCCAGGGGTGGAGTTTCTTCCGAATAAAACAGGTCTGCGGGAGACTTGCTGCCTTCTTCGGAAATCAGATTGGCCAGTTGTGAGCTAGAGCCGTTGCGTAACTCGACCTTGATTCCCGTTGCCTTTTCAAAAGCCTTTGCGGCCCCTTCTGCCGTCACTTTATGTTGCCCGTTATAAATCAACAGCGTATCGGCGGCTTGTGAAGCTTGAGCAGAGAATAGGGCAATGGCAGCAAACATCGTTGCAGCCCGTAATTTTGCGGACAGAGAATATCTCATGAATGGGGAGCTTCCTATAAGCGAGTGCGGATGAGAATCATTATTGTTCCGCATTATTTCATCTCTGCTGCATGACGTCAAACCGAAAGGCTACTTGGCAGCCTGATCATCATTCATTTCACGTAACGCGACGCGCAGTTGCGGCAGATTGCCTACCGCGCAACGACCTATTACCTGGCCGGCCACGGTAAAAGTGACCACCCCATTGCACTCGGTCTGAATATCTTCCAGCACGGCTGATCGCAGGCTCTGAATAGCCTGCCCCGCTGCCTGCGGATGAGTAAACGGCTCTGACTGCAGCAACTCGCTTGCGTCAGCGTCCAGCAACCGGAAGCGAAATTGGTTCGTCTCGTCGCGAAAACTGACAAAACGGGCACGCTTGCCGCCGGCCTTTCGTTTCGCCGAGCCGACCGCTGCCACCTGAGCCGGTTGGCGTAAACCCACCGCGTCACGCAACTGCAGCATCAAAGCCGACGATAATTTACGCGCCTTTGCCGCACCCGCCTGCAAAATATCTTCAATACGATCGGGCCGCGCCATCAGCTCGGCATACTGGGCACGCATGGGGGCCAAGTCTAATTCGATACGCTTGTACAACAATTCCTTCGCTTCACCCCAGCCCAGCCCCTGCTCCAGGTCGAGCCTGAACTGCACCGCTTCGTCAGGCGTGGCAAAGGCACGGTAGAGCGTATACAAATGCGAGCTTTCGGCATCTTTGGGCTGGCCAGGCTGACGTGAATCCGTCACGATACGCATGACGGCAGCGCGCATGGCAGGTGCCCCGCCTTCAAACAGCGGAATCGTATTGTCATAGCTCTTAGACATCTTGCGCCCATCGAGTCCGGGCAAGGTTGCGACATCTTCTTCGATTTGCACCTGAGGTAATACAAAATAATCTTTGCCCCGTCCATACAGATGATTGAAACGCTGCGCAATATCACGCGTCATCTCTAAATGCTGGATCTGGTCGCGGCCAACCGGTACCTTATTCGCATTGAACATCAATATGTCCGCGGCCATCAGCACGGGATACGAGAACAGACCCATGGTAATGCCGTCATCGGGATCAAGTTGTTTAAGCTGGTTCTGATCGACCGAGGCTTTGTAGGCGTGCGCGCGATTCATCAAGCCCTTAGGCGCTACGCAAGTAAGCATCCAGCACAGCTCTGGAATTTCCGGAATATCGGACTGACGATAAAACGTTACTTTATCGGTATCCAGGCCTGCGGCGATCCAGGTGGCGGCAATTTCCAGGCGCGAGCGCGCGATGCGCTGTGGATCGTCGCATTTGATCAGTGCATGATAATCGGCCATAAAATAAAAGGCGTCTACCCCCGGCTGGGCGCTAGCGCGGATCGAAGGGCGAATTGCACCTGCGTAATTTCCCAGATGCGGAGTTCCAGAGGTGGTAATGCCGGTTAATACTCGGGTATTCATGAGTCCAGGTCTGAAGAAAGAATGAATGGGGCGGCGCAAAATAACACCGGCGAGCTGTCAGAAATCACAAAAGCACAGCTTCTCGATGTTCCGACTCGATATATTCGAGCGACTGCATTTCCATAATGCGAGACACGGTACGCTGGAACTCATTGGCCAAAGCCCCGTGGGTATATAACTCATCGGGTGCGCACTGAGCCGATATGATCAGCTGAATCTTGTGATCATAAAACACATCGATAAGCCAGGTGAATCGGCGCGCTTCCGAAGCGTGGCGCGGACCCATGCAAGGGACATCGGACAGTATGACCGTGTGAAAGCGGCTGGCCAGATCCATATAGTCGATCTGAGAGCGTGGGCCGCCGCACAAAGTGGCAAAATCGAACCACACAACGCTGCCGCTTAAGGCGATCGCCTTGATCTGGCGGCCTTCAATCGTCAGCACCGGATTTTGCGGTGCCGTATCGGAAAGGTGATCAAACGCCGCGCGCAACTCGGTTCGGGTAGACTCGGTGACGGGCGACATATACATGCGCAACTGCGCCAGCGTACGCCGGCGATAGTCCACGCCCATATCCACGTTGAGCACATCCATGCGATCCTCGATCAATTTGATCGCCGGCAATATCCGGTCGCGCTGCAAACCATCGGGATACAGGGTGGAGGGCTCGTAGTTAGAAGTCATGACAAACGAGGTGCCCAGCTCGAATAGCTTGAGCAGCAAGCGATAGAGGATCATGGCATCGGCAATATCAGACACATGAAACTCATCGAAGCAAATCAAACGATAGCGGCGAGCGACACGCCGAGCCACTTCGTCGAGCGGATTCTCCTGGCCCTTGACCTCTTGCAGTTCACGATGCACGCCACGCATGAATTCATGAAAATGCAATCGCACCTTGCGCTTGACGGGCACTGTCAGGTAAAAGGCATCCATCAGAAAGCTTTTCCCGCGGCCCACCCCGCCCCACAGGTACACGCCTCGCGGAACCTCGGGCCGGGCAAAGATTTTCTTCAGCCGAGTTGAACGCGCCTGCTTGAAATCTAGCCAATCATCAAAATAGCGCTGCAAACGATCGACGGCTACCAACTGGGCCGCATCGGACTCATAACCGCGCTCGACCAAGACTTGCCGATAATATTCGCGCACATTCATTTCATATAAACCCACGCGAAACTGACAAAATACAAGATCCTGTTAGATTTACAGTTAGAAATTCAACGCCCGCTTGTCAACCGCCAACGCGGCTTCCTTGAGCGCCTCGGACAAGGTCGGATGAGCATGGCAAATTCGGCCGATGTCTTCAGCCGCACCCCGAAATTCCATGATAGTTACCGCCTCGGAGATCAGCTCTGAAGCCATGGGGCCGATAATATGCACGCCCAGCACTTCATCGGTCTTGGCATCGGCCAACACCTTCACAAAGCCAGTCGTATCGCCCAAGGCGCGAGCCCGGCCATTGGCCAGAAACGGGAAGCTGCCAACCTTGTACTCGTGGCCTTCCGTTTTAAGCTGCTGCTCGGTTTTTCCAACCCAGGCGATTTCGGGAGATGTGTAGATGACCCACGGAATAGTACCGAAATTGACATGGCCATGCTGGCCGGCAATACGCTCGGCAACCGCCACGCCTTCTTCCTCGGCTTTATGCGCCAGCATGGGGCCGCGCACCACATCGCCCACCGCCCACACATTGGGAAGATTAGTTTTGCAATCTTTATCCACCGCCACAAAGCCGCGTTCATCGAGCTTCAGACCCACTATGTCAACACCAAGCCCTTCGGTATGAGGCACCCGGCCTATCGAGACAATGAGCTTGTCGACCACCAGCGTCTGCTCGACGCTCGCGGAGTCCGCATAGGCAATAGAAATGCTCTTGGCACCGACCTTCACATCAGTGATTTTGATACCTGTATGAATCACGAGGTTTTGCTTGGCAAACGCCTTTTGCGCTTCTTTGGCGATCTGCTGATCGGCCGCAGCCAGGAAGTCGGGCATCGCCTCGAGAATGGTGACCTCGGCACCCAAACGGCGCCAGACACTGCCCATCTCAAGGCCCACCACACCCGCGCCAATCACACCCAGTTTTTTGGGAACCACAGGGATGCTCAGTGCGCCGTCGTTAGATAGCACCTGCTTTTCGTCGAAAGGCAGGCCGGGTAAAGCGCGCGGCGTCGACCCGGTCGCAACAATGACATGCCGGGCCACCAGATCTTCCTCGGAGGCGCCAGCGACTTTAATGGACCAGCCGCCATCGACCTGCGAAACAAACGACCCATTGCCATGAAAGAACGTGACTTTGTTTTTCTTCAGCAGATACAAAATGCCGTCGTTATTCTGCTTGACGACATTGTTCTTGCGCCCGATCAGCGTGTCAAGCTTGAGCGTAACGTCTTTGACCTCGATGCCGTGTTCGGATAAATGGTGGCTGACCTGTTCGTAATGCTCGGAAGATTGCAACAAAGCCTTCGATGGGATGCAACCTATATTGGTGCAAGTGCCACCTGGCGCGGGCTTCCCGTCGCCCGTGCTCCAGGCGTCGATGCACGCGACCGTCATCCCCAGTTGCGCCGCGCGTATGGCGGCAATATACCCACCAGGCCCTGCCCCGATAACCACTACGTCGAATTGTTTGGCCATATTTCCTACTCGATAAAATCATAAATAACGCAAAGCCGCGACAGGCTTTGCACGACAACCGCGACGGCGTGCGCTAGCGGTATATTCTCTTGCGACGAATACACCGCTCAAGACAAAGACATCAACTGGCACCCTAGGTCTTAAATTTCCAGCAAAAGACGTTGAGGATCTTCGAGCGCCTCTTTCATGGCCACCAGAGCCAGAACGGCCTCACGGCCATCGATCAGCCGATGATCATACGAGAGCGCCAGATAATTCATGGGGCGGATAACAATCTGCCCATTTTCAACCACGGCGCGATCCTTGGTTGCGTGAACGCCCAGAATAGCCGCCTGCGGAGGGTTGATAATGGGGGTAGACAACATTGATCCGAATACCCCACCGTTGGAAATCGAGAACGTGCCGCCGGTCAAATCTTCAAG
>JBDTLC010000067.1:0-9758 GCA_039935015.1 Paralcaligenes sp.
ACGGGCTGATCTATATACGCGGCCAAAAACAAGACTACGACCGCTGGGAGCAGCAAGGCAACACCGGCTGGAGCTGGAACGATTGTCTGCCTTATTTTCGCAAGCTGGAAAACAATGATCTGGGCGAAAGCCCCACACGCGGCACAACCGGCCCACTCAACGCCACCTCTATCAAAACGAAGCACCCGCTGGTCGAAGCCCTGATCCAGTCCGCCGCAACACTAGGCCTGAAAAAACGTCAGGACTTCAACAGCGGCGACCAAGAGGGCGTGGGCTACTACCAGCTTACGACTCGCAACGGAAAGCGCTGCTCGACGGCCGTGGCCTACCTCAACCCCGCTCGCGGGCGATCTAATCTGCGTATCGAAACGGACGCTCAGGCCACCATCATTCTTATGCAGGGAAATCGGGCGAGCGGCATCCGTTACAGAAAAGGGGGCGTAGAGCACACCCTGCTGGCCAATCGCGAAGTGATACTTTCAGCGGGCTCCATCCAATCTCCACAGTTGCTGCAGTTATCGGGCATTGGACCGTCCAAGCTCTTGAACCAGTTTGGAATCCCAGTTGTCAAGGATTTAAATGGGGTCGGGAAGAATCTGCAGGATCATTTGCAAACTCGCCTGATTTACGAAGTCACCAAGCCCATTACTACCAATGACCAGTTACGCACAATCTGGAGCAAGAGCAAGATCGGCCTGCAATGGCTGCTGTTCCGAAGCGGCCCGCTGGCCATAGGCATCAATCAAGGTGCCATTTTCTGCCGTGCTCTTCCAGAAGAAAGCGCAACACCCGATATCCAGTTTCATTTCGGCACCCTGTCGGCCGACGCCGCCGGTGGCGCCGTACACGATTTTTCCGGGTGCACCTACTCGGTTTGCCAGCTGCGCCCCGAGTCGCGCGGCGAAATCAACATCAAATCGACCGATCCGTTCGAGGCGCCCTCGATGCAGCCCAATTACCTGTCCACTGATCTGGATCGGCGCACGGCGATAGCGGGTGTGAAATACGCACGGCGTCTGGCTGCCTGCGCCCCCATGAGCGATCTGATGAAAAGTGAACACCGTCCAGGAGCCGATATTCGTACCGACGATGAAATCCTGCATTTCTGTCGCGAGTACGGGGCCACTATTTTCCATCCCACCGGAACCGCCAAAATGGGGCTAGCCTCAGACACCAATGCAGTCGTCGACAACCACTTGCGCGTTCATGGCATCGATGGCCTGCGTGTGGTCGATGCTTCGATCATGCCCACGCTGGTATCGGGCAATACCAACGTCCCGATTGTGATGATTGCCGAACGCGCCGCCGAGTTCATTCTTGAGGACGCCAAGCGCAAACACCTTTAATCAGAAATTACCCATAAACATTTTCACAGCCTGGCAAAATTTTTGCCAGAAGTAGAAGACACCAGGAGACAACATGCCCAACCCAGACAATCGCGCGATCCGAAAGGTAGTCGCCGCCTCGCTCATCGGAGCCACCATCGAGTGGTACGACTTTTTCTTATACGGCCTCGTGGCCGGCCTCGTTTTCAACAAGATGTATTTTCCCAGCCACGATCCGCTCGTGGGCACCATGTTGGCCTATGCCACGTTTGCCGTAGGCTTTATTGCCCGGCCGTTTGGCGGTGTTGTTTTCGGCCACTTCGGCGACCGGATCGGACGCAAAAGCATGCTTATTTTCACGCTGGTGCTGATGGGCATTGCCACGTTCCTGATTGCGTTTATTCCCACTTACGACTCAATTGGCATTTGGGCGCCCATCCTGCTGCTGCTGTGTCGCGTGGTTCAGGGCCTTGGCCTGGGCGGCGAATGGGGTGGCGCAGTCCTCATGACTTACGAATACGCGCCCAAGAACAAGCGTGGCTTCTATGCTTCGCTGCCGCAAATCGGTCTGTCCATCGGTTTGTGTCTGGCCGCCGGAGTGGTGGCCCTGCTGTCGGCGACATTGACGAACGAGGCATTCTACAACTGGGGATGGCGTGTGGCGTTCGGGTTGTCGGCATTGCTGGTATTTGTAGGCCTGTATATTCGCCTGACCATCAAGGAAACCCCCGAATTCGCCAAAATAAAGGAAGCCAACGCCGAATCGCAGATTCCCTTCCTGGATATGATGAAACGCTATCCGGGGAATATTCTCAAAGGAATGGGCGCACGCTATATCGACGGCGTGTTTTTCAATATCTTTGCGGTCTTCTCTATTACCTATTTAACCCAGACCCTCCACATCAATCGGACCGAAGCCCTGACAGGCGTCATGGCCGCAGCCATAGTGATGTGCTTCTTCATCCCCTACTTCGGCGCACTTTCTGACAGGGTAGGTCGTACCCGCACCTATTTCTGGGGTTCTTTGATCACAGGCTTTTCGGCCCTTCCAGCGTTCTGGCTGATGACCAATTACTCCGAACACGTGATGGTGGTTTGGCTGTCGATCATCATTCCGTTTGGTATTTTCTACGCCGCGATTTATGGTCCCGAAGCAGCGCTTTTTTGTGAGCTGTTCGACACCAAGGTCCGTTACACCGGAATTTCGTTTGTGTATCAGTTCTCGGGAATTTTCGCCTCGGGCATCACGCCGCTTATCGCCACGGCATTGCTGAAAATGAACGGTGGACAGCCGTGGCTGATTGTCGCCTACACCATTTTTGCCGGCGTCGTTTCAGCCTTCAGCGTATGGCTAATAGGCAGGTCGGCCGGCTATTCCATGCCGCAAGGGGCAACGGCGGGAGCACGCAGTCAATAGTAGTTTCGTAGAGGCGGCCCGTGCGGTCGCCCGGTGACCCCTTGTCGTCGCACCCCTTGTGGGTGCCGTTTTCTTACGCAATGATAGCGCCCACAAAGGATCCCCTACTCCATCTCGAATAATTGCCGATGTTCCCGTATCGCGAAACGATCGGTCATGCCGGCGATGTAGTCGGCGATGGCGCGGGCCTGGGCTTGCTCGCTATCGCGGCGATGATCGTCGGCCAGTAAACGCGGTTCCTTCAAAAACGCCTCGAACAGATCGCGCACAATAGTGCGCGCTTTGTTTGTCATGCGCATGACCTGATAATGCCGGTACAGATTCTCCAGCAAAAACTGCTTGAGTGCATCTGTCTGACGGCGCATCGGCGTTGAAAATGCAGCCAGCGCCGCAGCCGTGCGCACGGCGTCGGCGCTATCGGGCCGTTGTGCGTTTATATTGGCCCGCGTGGTTTCGGTTAAATCCGTAACCAGCGTGTTGATCATGGCGCGTATCGTTTCGGCAATCGCACGACGCGGTTCAAGGCGCGGATATTGCCGCGCTACTTGCGCATAATGGGTCGCGAAAATCTCCAGCCTTTGCAATTGCTCCACGCTGATCAGCCCCGAGCGCAAGCCATCGTCAATATCGTGATTGTTGTAGGCGATCTCATCGGCCAGGTTGGCAATTTGCGCCTCCAGCGAAGGCTCGGTCTTGTTTAAAAAACGCTCTCCCACGGAGCCCAGCAAACGGGCATGGCGCAGAGAACAGTGTTTAAGGATCCCTTCGCGCGTTTCGAAACACAGATTCAAGCCATTGAAGGCGGCATAGCGCTCTTCAAGCTCGTCGACCACGCGCAGACTTTGCAAATTATGCTCGAAGCCGCCCACCTCGGGAGCAAGCTCGCGCAAGCAGGCATTCAACTCATCCTGGCCGGCATGGCCAAACGGCGTATGCCCCAAATCGTGCGCCAGCGAGATTGCCTCGGTCAGATCCTCGTGCAAGCCCAGATTACGCGCCAGTGTACGGGCGATCTGGGCGACTTCGATGCTGTGCGTCAGGCGCGTGCGGAACAGGTCGCCTTCGTGATTGACGAAAACCTGCGTCTTATATTCCAGCAAACGAAAGGCATTGCAATGAATGATGCGGTCCCGGTCGCGCTGAAACTGATTGCGGTTGGCCGGTGCTGCCTCGGCATGCACGCGGCCGCGCGTCTGCTCTGGGCGACAGGCATAAGGGGCCAGGGGCGTCATGGCCAACCTATATGCCCGACACAGCAGTCTTGCCCAGCACTGCCCGCAACGCAGCAGTGGGCACCGACCGAAATACCGCTTGCCCAATCTGCGGCAGAAGGATAAAACGCAGTTGGCCCGCTTCAGTCTTTTTATCAACCTGCATCAGATCGATCCAGCGAGGCGTTTCCATATCTGGCGCCTGAGTGGGGCACCCAATCGCCTCGACCAGGTTACGCACCCGGTCGACGCTGTCTGAAGACAGGCCCAGCACGGTGGCAGACAGTTCGGCCGCCTGAACCATGCCGCAGCCCACCGCCTCGCCATGCAGCCAAGTGCCATAACCCAGGCCGGCTTCGATGGCATGACCAAAGGTATGGCCGAAATTAAGAATGGCTCGCAGACCTGTTTCGCGCTCGTCTTGCGACACCACCAAAGCCTTCAGTTCGCATGAGCGCCTGATGGCATAAGTTAGCGCTATGGGCTCGAGCGCGCGCAACGCGGCCACGTTCTGTTCACACCAGGCGAAAAACTCTGCATCAATGATCAGTCCATATTTGATCACTTCTGCCAGTCCCGCCGAAATCTCGCGCGGCGGCAAGGTGTTCAGGACATCGGTGTCGATATCGACGGCAATCGGCTGATAAAACGCGCCGACCATGTTCTTGCCCAAAGGATGGTTGACGGCAGTTTTGCCACCCACCGAGGAATCCACCTGCGCAAGCAAGGTTGTGGGCGCCTGCACAAAACGGACTCCGCGCATATAAGTGGCCGCGGCAAAGCCGCACATATCACCTATCACCCCACCACCCAGAGCCAGCAACACCGAACGTCGATCGAAACGATTTTGTAACAAAGCATCGAAAATCAGATTCAGAGTTTGCCAGTCTTTATAGGCCTCGCCATCGGGCAGCTCGATGAGCACCGAGCGTAAACCTGTTTGAGCCAGAGCACGTTGGACGCGCTCGCCGTAATGAGCCGCTACGGTGCGATTGGTGACAATGGCGATGGCTGTGGCGTCGTGGGGGATGCTCCTGGCCAGATGATCAAGGCAACCGGCTTCGATATGAATCGGATAGGATCCTCCGGGCGTATTCACATGAACCATACTCATGGGTGACTCTGGTGTTCTTTTAATAAGGAAATCAAAGAATGGGCAACCTGCGATATAGGCATGATACCGGTTTCGACCGTAATGGCGGCCACCTCTTGGTAAAGGGGCTCACGCTGCACAAGCAGAGATTGCAGGCGGGCGCGCGGATCCGGGGTCTGCAATAAGGGCCGTGTGCGGTCGCGTGCCACGCGACGGTATAGCTCATCGGCCGTAGCATGCAAATAGACCACCACACCCCGTTCGCGCAAATAGCGACGATTCTCGGCATTCAACACCGCTCCCCCACCCGTCGCCAGGATAATCCCCGGGCGACGCGAGCACTCGTCAAGCAGTGCCGTTTCGCGACGACGGAACCCTTCTTCGCCTTCGATGTCAAAGATCAAGGACACTCTGACGCCGCAACGCGCTTCGAGTTCATGATCAAGATCAAGGAATTTACGATCCAGCAAACGAGCCAGACTTCGACCTATTGTTGTCTTGCCCGCACCCATCATGCCAACCAGAAAGATGGGCTGCTCGTCACACGACAATAAGCCGACTGGAGCATCGGCTCCGGTCGGGTTCTGAGTTTCGCTCGTCGCCGTGCTGCGACATGAAGACTTGTCCATTTGTGTATTATCTCACTTGCAATCCCCAGACAGACGGATACACTGCATTGTTCAGTTACATTAATGCACTGAGCAAATCATAGTCTGCCCATGGTTAGACTTAAAATCGGCCCTAATGAGTTCTGCTACCCCTTCTTCCAAATCCAATTCCGGCGCCGGCTCCTCATCCTGGATCGGACGTTTCATTTTCAAGGCAGCCATCTTCTGCGTCGGCATAGGCTTGTGCGTCGGCCTGCTCGGTGCGCTGGCGCTGGCGCTGGCGTGGCCCAATCTGCCTGACCTGCATGCCATGACGGACTATCGTCCCCGAGTGCCGCTGCGCGTCTATACAGCCGACAAAGTCCTGATTGGCGAGTTCGGCGAAGAGCGGCGCAATGTCTTGCGCTTCAATGAAATCCCCGACGTCATGAAATCGGCCATATTATCGGCCGAAGACGATCGCTTTTACCAGCATGGCGGTATCGACTGGTCTGGCGTATTGCGCGCCATGATCGCCAATGTCACGCATATGTCCAAGGCCCAGGGCGCCAGTACGATCACCATGCAGGTCGCACGCAACTTCTACCTATCGTCGGAAAAAACCTACACCCGCAAATTCTACGAGCTTTTGCTTACCTTCAAGATTGAAGCCAATCTTAGCAAAGATCAGATCCTCGATCTATACATGAACCAGATTTACCTGGGCCATCGCGCTTACGGTTTTGCAGCCGCGTCGCGCACTTATTTCGGCAAACCCCTGTCGGAAATTACGCCGGCCGAGGCCGCCATGCTGGCGGGCATTCCTAAAGCGCCATCGCGCTTCAACCCCATTGCCAATTTCAAGCGGGCCAAAGTGCGACAGGGGTATGTGTTGGGCCGCATGAAAGCGCTGGGCTACCTGACCGACGACGAATACAAACAAGCTATGGCGCAACCCATACAGATCAAGTCGGCGCCAGGCACGCCAGCGGGCGGCTATGCCATCCACGGCGACTATGTGGCCGAGCTCGCGCGCCAGCTGCTCTACGATGTCTACCAAGACGACATCTATTCGCGTGGCTTCAATATTTACACCACGGTCAACTCCAAAGACCAGGAAGCAGCCTACACATCGCTGCGCGATGGGGTGCTCGATTACACGCGCCGCTCAGCCTACCCAGGCCCCGAAGAAACCATAGACCTGCCCCCAGGAGTTGAGCAAGATCCTGCCAAGCTTGATCCCATCATTGACGACCTCCAGGAAAAGTACGCGGACAGTGGCGACGTTGTAATGGGGCTGGTGCTTTCGGCCGATCCCAACAAAATCACCGTCGCCCGAAGCTCGCAGGAGATTATCGACGTCACCGACAAGCGTGCCTTGCGCGTCGTGGCGCGCGGCCTGGTTAAAAACGCCAAGCCCGACGTCAAGATTCAGCGTGGCTCGGTCGTCTATCTGCACAAGAATGGCGATTACTGGGAAGTCATCAATATGCCGTCGGTGCAAGCAGCCTTTGTTGCGCTAAACCCCCAAGACGGGGCCATACAAGCGATGGTGGGCGGCTTCGACTACGACCAAGGCAAGTTCAATCGCGTCACACAAGCCTGGCGGCAGCCGGGCTCGAGCTTCAAGCCCTTTCTTTATGCCTCGGCGCTCGAACGCGGACTGACTCCCGCGACACAAATTTCCAACGAACCGTTCTCGCTGACGGCAGCCCAAACCGGCTCCAAAGCCTGGAACCCCAAAAACTACGGCAACGAATACAACCCCATGCTGACCATGCGTCAGGGTCTCTACAAGTCCATGAACATGGTATCGATCCGCATCATGCAGGCGGTAGGCCCGAAGTATGTTCAAGACTACATCACCCGCTTCGGTTTTGATCGAGCCCGACAGCCCGCTGTGTTGCCTCTCGCACTGGGGGCGGGCAGCGTGACACCGCTGCAACTGGCTGGCGCTTACTCGGTATTTGCCAATGGCGGCTATCGGGTGCCGCCCTACCTCATCGACCACGTCACCGATAGCAGCGGCAAAGTCATCATGCAGGCAAAACCTACCATTGCAGGCGATGCCGCGGCACGCGCCATCGATCCACGCACCGTCTACGTAATGGATGATCTGCTGCGCGGAGTGGCTACATATGGGACTGGCGCCCGCGTACACCGCGAACTCAAACGCGATGACATCGGCGGCAAGACTGGCACCACCAACGACTCTCACGACGCCTGGTTCGCCGGCTTCACACCTAAAATCGTCGGTGTGGCCTGGATGGGCTATGACCAGCCCCGCTCACTGGGCGATCGCGAAACGGGCGGCGGCGCAGCGCTCCCAATCTGGCTCGGATTCATGCGCGTTGCCTTGAACGGCCAACCGCAAACCCCGCCAGGCCCCATGCCCCCAGGCCTAAGCAAGATAAATGGCGATTTTTACTTTTCGGAATTTCCGCCTGGTATAGCGGTGGCACGCGTGGGTCTGCCCACGGGCGACAGCACAGCCGATAGCGGCGCCAGCGGCGGCGCCAACGACGGCATAAGTCAGCTGCTCAATCAGCTGGGCGGTACAAGTCCCAGCCCAAGCCCAAGCGCGGCCCAACCTCAAAAAGTCCCTTTTTAAAATAGAGTTTGCATGCTAGCGTCCCGACCGATCCTTTCTCCCTGTTGCCTGCCGCGCTTTGCGACTGGGCTGGCCTTACTCTGGGCACTGGCTGGCTGCGGCTATAAAGGCCCCTTGTATATGCCTCCGCCTCCGCCCCTCAATGCCTCCCTGACCAAGCCTCCTGTCATCACCACGCCCGCGGCCAATCAAAACAGCGCGCCCGAGCCGGCCCAAGCTACGCCAATTAAATGAGCAGGATGACCGTCGCGCCTCAGTTCCAGCTCCGCAACGGAGTTCTGCATGCCGAAGACATTCCGTTATCACATCTGGCGCAAGAGTTCGGTACGCCCCTTTATGTGTACTCGCGCCGGGCCTTACATGAGGCGTGGGAATCGTATCGCCAGGCTGTAGGCCAACGTAATGTGCTGATTTGCTACGGCATGAAAGCCAACTCGAATTTGGCCGTACTCAACGAGTTCAAAAATCTAGGCTCTGGTTTCGACATTGTGTCGGGCGGAGAGCTGGCGCGAGCTTTGGCCATTGGCGCCGACCCCGGAAAAATCGTTTTTTCTGGTGTGGGCAAACAGGTTTGGGAAATCCAGGCCGCCCTTCAGGCCGGCGTGAAGTGCTTTAACGTAGAGTCCGAGGCCGAGCTCACAAGACTTGCACAGGTGGCCCATCAAGCCGGTACCGTCGCGACCGCGTCTGTGCGCGTCAATCCCGATGTTGATGCCAAAACCCATCCCTACATTTCCACGGGCCTGAAAGAAAACAAGTTCGGCATCGCCATTGAACACGCTCTGGCGGTATATCAGCGGGCAGCCACGCTACCCGGCATCAAGGTGATTGGCGTCGATTGCCATATCGGCTCGCAAATTACCGAAGTAGCTCCCTACTTGGATGCGCTCGACAAACTGCTGACGCTAATCGAAGCGCTAGCTCGAGCCAGCATACCCATCCATCACCTGGATCTGGGTGGCGGCATAGGCATACGCTACACCGACGAAACCCTGCTCTCACCCACGGTGTTGCTCGACGCCGTCTTCAAACGCCTGAAAGCGCGCGGCCTGGAGCACTTGCAGATCGTGCTCGAACCCGGCCGCTCTCTAGTAGGCAATGCTGGCGTGTTGCTCACCACTGTCGAATATCTGAAACACAGCGAAGCCAAAAACTTTGTCATCGTCGACGCGGCCATGAATGATCTGATACGCCCCACCCTGTACGGAGCGTGGCACGACGTGGAACCTGTCGCGCCGCGCACCGACGCCCCCTGCCTGGCCTACGACATTGTTGGGCCGATCTGCGAAAGCGGCGACTGGCTTGCGCGCGACCGGCAACTAGCCATCAAACAAGGCGACCTACTGGCCATCATGTCGGCTGGCGCTTATGCCTTTACCATGGCTAGCCAATACAACACGCGCCCGCGCGCCGCTGAAATAATGGTCGATGGCACTCAGGCTCACGTAGTGCGTCCGCGTGAAACCCTGGACAGCCTCTTCGACAGCGAATCGGTGTTGCCGTAGCCCAGCGGT
>JBDTLC010000068.1:0-9750 GCA_039935015.1 Paralcaligenes sp.
ATCGTGTGGTACTCGCTACCCTTGAGCTCAAGAATCAGACCCGAACCTTTGACGTTCTGACCCTTCGCATCAAATTTGACGCCCGCCCAGGGCATGATCAGCTGCGCATCGTCCATATTGGTGGCGATCAGAGCCTTGCGAATAGCCTCGGGATTAGTGGAGCCGGCGCGATTGATGGCATCGGCCAGCACCAGCACACCTTGCATCGAGCGCGCATTATTGCCATTCATGTCTTTACCTGTCTTGGCCTTGTACATGTCGTTAATGGTCTTGATAATGGGCTTGGCCTTGGTCAGGTCATTACCCCAGACATCGCGAGTTAGCACGCCTTGAACCTGCGGACCCACTTCCTTGACGAAACGCGAGTCAATAAAGCCTGCATCATTAGCCAGGAAAACCGGCGGCGCGTATTTCATTTCGCGCATCGTCCGCACAAACAGCATGGCGTCAGAGGTGTAGCTGGCAAAAATGGCGACGTCGGGCTTGGCCGCTGCCAGCTTTTGCACTTCGGCCGAGACCGACGCCGAACCCGCCGCATAAGCGATATTGGCAACAATAGTCCGGTGGTATTTCTTGGCGAATTTCTCCACCGCCTTATACGTATTCACGCCAAAGTCCGTGTTTTCATACACCACGGCAATCGTCTTGGTAGGCACCTTTTTCACGCCATCCAGAAACTGCATCATATTGTCGACAAAGGTGTCGTCGTTAGGCGTAGTGCGAAAGAACCACTTGTAGCCGCGTTCGGTCAGGTCAGGGCTGCTGGATTCACCATTCAGAAACGGGATGCCTATCTGTTCGGTAACACGGCTGGCCGTTTTAGTAACCGCCGACTGATAAGCGCCGGTGAGTGCCACCACTTTTTCCTGACCCAATAGGCGCTGCGCGTCGGACAGGCCCACTTCGGGCTTGCCCTGAGAGTCGGCAAACACGACCTCGATCTTGGCGCCGCCCAGATTAGGCAGGCCAGCGCCCTTCGCCAACGGAATGCCCGCCAACTCCGGGTGAGGGTTATTCACGATATCTACCGCCAGTTCTATGGCGGCCTTGATTTCCGCTCCGGTCGACGCCAGGGCGCCGCTTAAGGGATAAATGGCGCCGATGCGTATGGTCTTTGTTTGCGCCACAACGGGCTGCCCAAACGCCAGGGCAATGCAGGTAGCGATACCGGCAATTAGCTTCAACTTCATTTTGTTCTCCTCGAAAATCCAAATACGAAAACCACACGTAACGACTCGGGCCTGCAGGCGCCCACGGGGAATCGACGCGTCAGTTATATATATCTAAAACGAAGCCAACTGGCTATTTGACAGATCGGTCACCAGCATATGTCCCGGCGCATGTGTAATGCAAAATTCCGGCTTGACGGCTGCAACAACAGATTGAGGCGTTACACCACAAGCCCAAAATACCGGCACCTCATCAGCACGAATCTCGACCGGATCGCCGTAATCGGGACGAGAAATATCGGCAATGCCTATTAGCGCCGGATCGCCGAAATGAACTGGAGCCCCGTGCACCGACGGGAAACGCGAGGTGACCTGAATGGCGCGTATGGCCTGGGCCGCCTTCATCGGGCGCATCGACACCACCAGGGGCCCCGAAAACACCCCCGCCGCTGCTGTAGCCACCGCAGTACGATACATCGGCACGTTGCAACCCTGTTCGATGTGGCGCACCGGCAAACCGTTGTCCAGCATGGCCTCCTCGAATGAAAACGAGCAACCAATTAGAAAAGACACAAGGTCGTCGCGCCAGACGGATTTCACATCAGTGGGCTCGTCGATCAGAATGCCCTTGCGCCAGATTCGATAACGGGGGATGTCTGAACGTATGTCGATATCATGGCCCAGCGCAGCCAGAGACGGGTCGCCCGGATCGGACATGGCCAGCAAGGGACAAGGCTTGGGGTTGCGCTGACAAAACAACAGGAAGTCAGCAGCCAGCGCCTGCGGCAAAATCGCTAGGTTGGCCTGTACATGCCCCGGTGCAAGGTTCGCCGTGGAGGTCGTCAGCTTCCCCGAGCGCGCATCGAGGCGAACGCGGTACGACGGCGACGATTGGGTACCCATTTCGGCTTGCATCGACAGCATATTTGTCTCCTGCGACTTTGGTGTGAGGCCTGCACACCGCGCCCATTATGGGAAATCGGTTACGGGAAATGAAATTATGCTATTCAAGCGCCAATGTCAAGAAATTGTCTTCGACAGCCGCAAGGGCTGCCCCTGCAACAACGTTCTCATCTACTTCAAATTACCCGATAAAAACTGGGCAAGGCGGGTGCTTTTGGGCGAACTCAGCACCTGTGCCGGATGCCCCTCCTCTTCGACCACGCCTTGATGAATAAACATGACATGGTTCGACACATTGCGCGCGAAGCCCATTTCGTGAGTAACGACAATCATGGTTCGGCCCTCTTCGGCCAAGGCCTGCATAACCTTCAGGACTTCGCCCACGAGCTCGGGATCCAGTGCGGAGGTGGGTTCATCGAACAGCATGACTTCGGGCTCCAGCGCAAGCGCCCGCGCGATCGCCACGCGCTGCTGCTGGCCACCCGACAAATGCACTGGATACTTGTTGGCCACATCCAGCGACAGGCCGACTTTGCGCAAATAAAGCTCGGCTTTTCCAATAGCGGTCTTTTTGTCCAGACCCTGCACATTGATCGGCGCAGCCGTAATATTTTCCATAGCGGTCATGTGAGACCACAAATTAAAGTGCTGAAAAACCATGGAAACCTTGGTGCGCAAGCGCTGCAGCTGAACCTTGTCAGCCACGGCAAGCTGATTGTGTTTATCGCATACCGTTTTCAGCTCTTCATTAAGAATGAAAACTTTCCCCGAATTGGGTGTCTCGAGGAAATTTATGCAGCGTAGAAAAGTACTTTTCCCCGATCCGCTTGAGCCAACAATACTGATGACGTCACCGCGATTAGCGGCCAACGACACGCCTTTGAGCACCTCGAGGTCGCCGTAGCTTTTACAAATGTTTTCAACCCTTAATTGTTCCATGAAACTGTCGACTCTAATGGGTTGGAAGTGGTTTTAAAAAGACTAGACAGCGGTGCTCGAGCATACGAAACGTAGCGACCAGCACGATCGCTAAGGCTGCGTAGAAAATCGCCGCAATGCTAAAGGCCGAGAACGATGCGTAGGTGGCGCTATTGACATCGCGCGCCACTTTCAGCAACTCTGGAACGGTAGCGGTAAAGGCGATTGACGTGGCATGCAAAAGAATAATCACCTCATTGCTGTAATACGGTAATGCACGTTTTACGGCAGACGGCAAGATGAGTTTGGTATAGATCTTCACTCTGGAAAATCCGAAGGCTCGTGCCGCTTCAATTTCACCTGCCGGAATCGAACGGATGGAGCCCGCCAGGACCTCGGTCAGGTATGCGCAACAATTGAAGCTGAAGGCCACGATAACGCAGTTAAAGCCACTGCGGAAAAATTCGGATAGCACCAAGGTATGGCGCACGAATTCCAGGCTGAAGAAGCCTGTATAAACAATTAAAAGTTGCACGTATAACGGTGTACCGCGAATAACGAAGGTATATAGCTGCACTGGCCGGCTCAGACGCTTGTTCGACGACGCCCGAAGTATCGCAAGCGGTATTGAAGCCAGGAAAGCAATCACCAAAGTCAGAACCAGTATCCAGGACGTCATGGCTAAACCGGAAATGTCCCAGCCATTTTCGAGCCCCAGATATTGAGGCCAGTATTCCTTCAATATTGCTATCAAAGCTGCGCCTCTTTAATGCCAACGCCAAAGCGCTGGCCAATACGCGACAGCACCAGCAAGGTTACACAAGTAAAGGCAAGGTAAATGAGCGCCGCCAAAATGTTGAAGAAAAACAGGTGCTGGGTTGACCTTCCTGCTTGCTGGCTGATGCTGATCACGTCGACCAGTCCGATTATCGACACCAAAGCGGTCGATTTGATGATGACCTGAATATTATTGCTAAACCCGGGCAAGGCAAAGCGGATCATTTGCGGCAAGGTGATTTTCCTGAAAACCAGGCCATCACCCATTCCTGTAGACTGGGCCGCCTCTACCTGACCACGCGGCACAGACTCGAGCGCCCCACGAAACGTTTCCGTCATGTAGGCACCATAAATAAACGCCAATGTGACCACGCCGGCCGTGAACGCGTTGATTTCAATCAGGCCCACGCCCAACAGGCCACACACCCAATTCAGGAGAATCTGCAAGTTATAGAAAACCAGCAGCATGATCACCAGATCGGGAATGCTGCGAATTACGGTCGTGTAGGCGGTAGCCATATACCGCAACCCAATATTGCCGGATGTCTTGCACAAGGCTCCGACAATTCCCATCATGGTCGCAAACAGAACCGATAACACAGTAAGCGCCAGGGTCATGAGCGTACCAGTCAGGATCAACGACCCATACCCGTACAACATCTGCTCTACCTTGCTATCCGCTTGAAACTATGGCACTGAGACCCAGTCACTCTTTAGGCTCCACCAAGCCATATTTGGCGTATTTGTCGATAATCTTTTTATAGGTGCCGTCGGCTTTCATGCTGGCAATCGCGCCATTGACGGTGTCCCTTAGGGCCGCATCGTCAAGCCTGAAGCCGGCGCTCGCGCCATAGCCAAAGACCTGTGGGTCTTCAACCGGCGTCCCAGTAAGATGGAACCCTTTGCCACTAGGGCTTTCGAAAAAGAACTGGGCAGACGCCGCATTCTGCAAGGTGCCGTCGATCCGACCCAGCGCGAGATCCTGCTTCGCCAGATCGTCATTTTGGTATGACACCAGATTGACTCCCTTGCCCTTCCAATGCTTGTTCGCGTAGGCGGCCTGGGTGGTTCCCTGTACGATGCCGATCGTTTTGCCCTTGAGCGAGTCAACGGTCGTATCCAGTGTAGCGTTCTTGGGCACCATCATGCGGGACACACTGCTATACAGCGCCGTGCTGAACAGGACCTGCTGCTTGCGTTTTTCGGTGATGGTCAATCCGGACAAAATAGCGTCAATCTTTTTGGCATTGAGAGCGGGAATAACGCCATCAAAATTCATCTTGACCCATTCGCACTTGGCATTCAGATGCTGACATATCGCGTCGCCGGCTTCGATATCGAAACCCACCAGATTTCCCTTGGCATCAACAGACTCGAATGGAGCAAAGGTGGGGTCTACGCCAAATCGAATCTTGTCTACTGCCTGAGCCTGTGCAGCGAACGTGCAGGCTGCAAATAACGCAGCAAATAGTGTCTTGTTCATGTTGGTTCCGGAAAGTTGCAGTTGAGTAAAAGAATAGTAATTTAAAGCCATGTATATACAAGTAGGACAATCCCTAGTACTATCAAAACCCAGGAAGAAAACGCCTCGCAAGGCGTCTTTTATAACCTCTTTTTATAACCCCAACCAGGAATAGTTCAATGAGTCCGTATCTGATGGATGTCAAGCCTACTTACAGCAGTTTGAGAACCCGCTTTCTGGAGAGCGCAGAAAGTAACCACGCGCAAGTACGGCATTTTAAGCATCCCCTGAAAGGATTAGACGGCGAAGAGTTATATACAGATGTCGCAATATGGGCCAAGCCGGAGACCAAAAAATGGCTGGTCATCATTTCCGGCACTCATGGCGTTGAAGGCTATTACGGCTCCATGTGTCAAACCCTGTACATGGAGAGCCTGGCCACATTGGGGCAAGAAGGCAAAGTCGGCGTACTCATGATCCATCTGATCAACCCATGGGGCACTTCCTGGAAGCGTCGGGTAAATGAAGACAATATCGACCTGAACCGGAACTACCTGGATTTCACCCAACCCCTGCCGCAAAATCTCTATTACGAAACTCTGCACGACATGTTTGTCAAAGAAGCCGCAACGGGTCCCGCGCGCCAGAGGTCCAATGAACAATGGACGGACAAAACCCGAGAAATGGGTCACAGGGCATTAATGAACCACTTGGGGGCGGGCCAATACACACATCAGGACGGCCTGTATTTCGGCGGCTTCAAACCTTCGTGGTCCAACACGACCTTACGCGCAATCATGGGCGAATTTGTCGCCGACTGCACCGACGCGATCTGTCTGGACTTGCATACGGGGGCGGGCGCATACGGCCACCCCATGCTCATGGCTATCGCTGAGCGCGAATATCCGGGCATAAGCGACGCACAACGAATCTATGGCGCGTGGCTATATACGGTTTTAACCGGTGTAAGTCACACCACCGACACCGGAATTTCCGCTGCGGCCACCGGCTATACCTCGCAAGCCATGGTAGATATGATGGCCGGAAAGCGCTTCTGTCAGTTGGTGATAGAGTGCGGCACCTATGATGGCGAAAAGATCGGCCATGGCGCGCTTTTGAACGATCATTTCCTGCACCTATGCGGCAACCTGCAAGGTGCAGAATTCGAGAAAACCAAAGAGGCTTTGCTGGAATTCTTTTTCCCCACCGATCGCGACTGGCGAGAAGTGGTCTGGGTCAGGACCAAACAGATATTCGACCGGGCTTTGGCGGACTTATTGATGAGATAGAACAGAGAGGGTGAGAGCCATCTCACCCCGACCCATTGAACTTTCGTTTCTTTCAGCTCAATGAATGATATCGGACAAGAATTTGCGTGCTCGTTCGTGGCGTGGCGCGGAGAAAAAATCGGCCGGTCTGGAATCTTCAAGAATCTGGCCCTCGTCCATGAACCAGATGCGGTCGGCGACTTCCCTGGCGAAATTCATTTCATGGGTGACGCACACCATAGTCATGCCATCGGCCGCCAGAGCCTTCATTACCGCCAGGACTTCACCCACCATCTCCGGGTCGAGTGCACTGGTGGGCTCGTCAAATAATATAACGGTGGGCTTTTGCGCCAAGGCTCTTGCGATAGCCACACGCTGCTGTTGCCCCCCAGACAAGTTGGCCGGCATTTCATTGATTTTGGCGCTCAAACCCACCTTTGCAAGTAACTCTTCGGCCAACTCATAAGCTTGGGCCTTGGTGCGCCCACCCACCTTGATCGGCGAGAGCGCGATATTGTCTTTAACGGATAAATGCGGAAACAGGTTGAATTGCTGGAACACAAAACCAATTTTCGCCCGCAAATGGTTGATGTTCAGCGTCTTGTCGGTGATATCTATGCCTTCGACCCGGATAGTGCCCTTTTGAATTTCTTCCAGCTTGTTGATGGTGCGGATCATGGTCGACTTGCCCGAGCCAGACGGCCCACACACCACCAGCACCTCACCGGTCTTTATCTCGCCGCAAATATTATTAAGCGCGTGATACTTTTTATACCATTTGTTGACGTTTTCGAATTGGATCAATTGAGTCTCCCGGAACGGAAATCAGGCGATGCCCAGCCGTCTGTTGTTCAGATATGTTTCCAGCACCTTGGCCGATTTTGAAAGCAGGGCGCACAGAAGAAAATAAAACAAGGCCAGTATCAGGTAGGTACGCAAAGTGCCCGTCAGCTCGATGCTATTAATCTGCTGCGCTGAAAAGGTAGCTTCCTGTACGCCGATGATATAGGCGATAGAAGTGGCCTTTATGGTCGACACAAACTGATTCAGCAGCGACGGAATCATATTGGCTAGTGCCTGCGGCAACTGGATATTGAACAAGGTTTTGAAATACCCCAGGCCCAATGCTCGCGACGCTTCGATCTGCCCTGGCGGCAATGCCTGGAGGCCAGCGCGAATGATCTCGGCCAGAAAGGCCGATTCATACACAATGATGGCACACAGAGCCGTGGAAAAGGCAGGCACTTCGGTGCCAATCAACACCGGCAGCAGAAAATACGCCCAGAAAATAATCATGATGAGCGGGATAGACCGGAACGTATATACCCACACCATGGAACATATTTTTACAAGTCTGAGATCGCTGGTGCGGGCTACGCCGACACACAAGGCTATTGGAAAAGCGCCCAGCAAACCTAAGCTCGCCAGTAGCAGCGTCCCTGCAAAACCTCCCACCGGGCCATGGGGCCAGGAACCCACCAAGAACATCAAGCCATAGGTGCTTAAAAAATGAGTCATGGCTAGCCTTTGAAATTGGCAGGGTACTTCCTGGACATCTGGGCTCCCAACGTCGCAATCAACAGCGAAATAGCTAGATAGATCAGGGTCGAGATAAGAAAGATCTGAAATGTCTGGAAAGTAGTGTTCTCAATTTTCTTGACCTGATAGGTGAGCTCAGTGACTCCGATCACCATGGCTAGACTCGTATCTTTGAACAAAATGAGCGAGCGGTTGATAATGGGTGGAATACTGATCCGCACTGCCTGTGGCAAAACCACATAGGTCAGTGTCTGCATGGCCCCCAAGCCGATCGAGCGCGCCGCTTCCACTTGAGTAGACGCAATCGCCTTGATGCCCGAACGGATATCTTCATAATAGTAAGCACTGACATTCAGAGATAGAGCAATCAGCGCGAAGGAAAATTCAGTATTGCCCTGATTGATCCACAGACGAATCGGCTCGGGCAGCACTTCAGGCATTCCAAAATACCAGACCATGATTTGCACGACCGTAGGTACATTCCGATGATACTCAACGTACAAGGTAATGAGGCCACGCGACACTCGAAACGGAATCAGGTACAAGCACGATAGCAACAAAGCGATCGCAAATCCGCAAACCAGCGCTCCCGTAAACAGGCGCAGGGTAAGTAGCACACCGGACACCAGCATGTGCACCGCTTCGGGATTTTCAAGCAGCGAAAAAGAAAAATTCATGTGTCTGACGGGGTTGCCTGGCAACCCCGATCCCATTGCCTAGTGCGCGTCATCTACTGGCTGCACCTTGAAGGTACGTGTCAGTTTGTATATGGAATTTTTACCCATCCATTTATCGTAAATCTGCGTCAGTTCACCCGATTCATCAATTTTCTTAATCGCGGCGTTGATCGCATTCTTCAGATCGGGCTCGTCTTTGTTTACCACCACACCTATATGTTCGGTGAAAGTCGGCTCGGTAAGCAGTACGGTCGGAGTAGCTGTCTTCTGCGAATCTATTTCAAAGCGGATCAGTACCAGCTCGCCAGCGGTCATAGCCGCAACCTTATCGCTTTGCAGGCCCAGATAACACTGCGAGATATTCTGGAAGGTCAGCACGTCGGACTTCGTCAGCACTTTGGACGCAATCGCCGCCGAACTGGAGCCTGATGAAGCGCACACTTTTTTCCCGGCCAGATCTGCCAACGTTTTAATGCCGGAATTTTTCTTCACGAGCACGCGAATATTGCCCTCAAGATATTGAAGGCTGTAATCGACTTCTTTCGCACGGCTAGGCAAGTAAGCCATCGCACCAGCCACCATGTCTACTCGTCCCATTTTCAGCTCGGGTATCCGCGCCTCGGTCGACAAGCCTTTGTGTACCAGTTTCAAACCCATCTGCTTGGCGATGGCGCCGCATACATCCACGTCGTAACCTACATATTCCCGCGTCTTGGGATCTTGAAACCCGTAAGGTGAGCTGGCGTTCTGTGTGCCGCAGATAATACTTCCGCGGGCCTTGATGTCAGTCAGCTTATTGGCTAGCACCGAACTCGATGCAAATATCGCCGCTGCGGCCAGACTCAGTATTACGGCCGGTTTCTTGAAATCTTTCATATTATCTCCAGTACAGTCGCTTAATGGTGAGAGTGAATTAAGAATGTATTTCGTTCCTGCTCGTCGAGTTGAGAGACCAGATTGGTTTCCCACTCCAGGTATTTCCGGGCAGCCGCCTTATTGCCATCATGGCGGTCATGCACAAAAAACAGGTAGTCGAT
>JBDTLC010000069.1:0-10697 GCA_039935015.1 Paralcaligenes sp.
TATCACCCATGCGACTCTCGGTTTCCCGGCGCCGCTCTTTGTAGCGTGATACACCCGCCGCCTCTTCCAGAAAAACCCGTAATTCTTCCGGGCGCGCCTCGATTAGCCGGTTGATCATGCCCTGGCCAATTATGGCGTAACCCCGCACACCCAGGCCTGTGCCCATGAAAATGTCGTGGATATCCCGGCGCCGCACCTGCTGGCCATTGACCAGATAACTGCTGGCCCCGTCGCGGGTAAGCACTCTGCGCACAGCGATCTCCGCGTAGGAGCTCCATTGACCCGCCGCGCGCCCCTCAGAATTATCAAACACCAGCTCGACGGAAGCACGAGCTGAGGCCTTGCGATGACTCGACCCATTAAAAATAACGTCCTGCATCGATTCGCCGCGCAGCTCCGACGCTTTGGACTCGCCCAGCACCCAGCGCACCGCATCGATAATATTGGACTTGCCACAGCCGTTGGGGCCGACCACCCCCACCAGCCGACTGGGCGTGGGGATAACGGTCGGTTCGACAAAGGATTTAAAACCGGAGAGTTTTATCTGGGTCAAACGCACAATAGACGAGGCATAAAAAGAGACAGACAGATCTGCCACGCACAGAGTTATTGCGTGGCCGCGAAAACAACCCGACCGGCGCCGCGAAACAAACAGACGGTCAGTGTCTTATGATAACGCAGCCCTGTGGGCATCCCCATCCGAAATAACCCAAAAATCGCCGAACAGCATAAAATTTCATACAAACCCAAGGCGGACGCTATACTCGCTAACAATTTTTGCAGTTACCGTTACCAATCCGTTGAACGAGACATTCGATTGAAAAAAGGCTTTTATCTGGTCATGATAGCCCAAGCGCTATCGTCCGTTGCCGACAATGCATTGCTAATTGCAGCCATTGCACTTATTAGCGATTTGAGCGGGCCCGACTGGATGGCGCCCATGATGAAGTGGTGGTTCGCCTTGGCCTACGTGGCGCTGGCCGCCTTTGTCGGCGCTTTCGCCGACTCGTATCCCAAAGGCCGCGTGATGTTCATCACCAACGCCGTCAAAGTCCTGGGTTGCCTTTTACTTTTTTCGTACCGCAGTTTCGGGCTCGAGACAAACGGCCAGCTAATTCTTGTGTTTTGCGCCTACACCTTGGTGGGCATAGGAGCCGCAGCCTATTCACCTGCCAAATATGGCATCGTGACCGAAATGCTGCCGCCCGATTTGCTCGTCAAGGGAAATAGCTGGATCGAGGGCTTGACGGTTCTGTCAATTATTATCGGCACGGTGCTGGGCGGTGTGCTCGTCAACCCCACCGTATCGGCTGCCCTGCTGTCGCACGACTGGGTTCAGTTACTGGCGCACACCCGCGCCGAAGCCGCCATCTTGCCTATAGGCGTTGTGTACATTCTGGCCGCCCTGTGCACTCTGCTTATTCCGCGCACCGGGGTGAGCTACCCCAAACAACAAACCAACCCTTTGCAGCTAATTCATTCGTTCAAGGATTATGTCGTTATCCTGTGGCACGATAAGCTGGGCCAAATATCGCTTGCGGTCACCACGCTATTTTGGGGTGCGGGCGCCACCTTGCAATTCATCGTCATTGAATGGGGAGCGCGCCACCTGGGCTATCGTCTGGATCAGGCCTCGATTCTGATGGGAGTGGCCGCGGTCGGCACGGTAGTCGGGTCGATCACGGCGGGCCGCGTTCCGCTCAAACGCGCGCTCTCGGTCTTGCCGGTGGGGGTCATCATGGGGCTGGCGGTGCTGCTCATGCCGTTGGTGCACCAAACTTGGGCTGTCTACAGCGTACTGCTGCTCATCGGCGGACTATCCGGTTTTTTTGTCGTGCCCATGAATGCACTGCTGCAACATCGCGGCCACGTTCTACTGTCGGCAGGCCATTCGATTGCCGTACAGAACTTCAACGAGCAATTGAACATCCTGCTGATGCTGGCCATCTACAGTTTGATGCTGTGGGTGAACCTGCCCATCAACATGATCATCGTTATTTTCGGCCTGCTGGTCGCCAGCCTGATGCTGGTCTTCATGCACTGGAACCGCCTCAATCATCGCGCCGACCCCAGCCTGACAAGCAAGATTGGCCAATACGGCCACGGCCAGGCCTTGCATTAATTCTGGCGTGCCAGGTTCAAATCGCGCCACGCACGGGCTTTGTCTTGCGGGCGTGACAGTAAAGTGGCGGGATGGTAGGTGACCACAACTGGGATGTCGACCCCATTCTCACTCTGAAACCGATGCACCGTTCCGCGCAATGATTCGAAACTCGCTTCCTGGCCCAACAGAAACTGAGCGGCCAGCCGACCCAGGACCACGATGCGGTGGGGGTTTAGCAACGCAATCTGGCGATGCAAATAGGGCAGGCAAGTGTTTATTTCCGCGACCGTTGGAGTGCGGTTGCTCATTGGGCGGCACTTCACCAGATTGGTGAAAAAAACCTCGGACTCGGGGTCCATTCCCACTGCAGCCAACATCGAATTCAGCAAAACGCCTGCCCGACCCCGAAAAGGCAAGCCTTCACGATCATCTTGATCGCCAGGCGCTTCGCCAATCACCATCCAGACGGGAGACCGTGTCATGCCCGCTCCAAACACAGGCTGACGTCGATGCTCACACAAAGTGCAGGCCGTGCACTGCTCCACCTGCAATTGCAAAGCAGCCCAATCTGGCGCCACGACAAGCGGCGGTCTATTGTGGATGACTGGTGCCACTACAGGTCTCTTCGCGCGAGGTAATCGAGGTGATACTACCTTGGGCCCTCGATGGGGCGTGGCGGGTGCGACTGAAAGGGCTGACGCGCCGCTCCCCGTAGGCGGGGGCGAGGCCACTGCGGCGGAAAGTCCGACCTCTGGCGCCGACACAACCACCGACTGGGGCGCCGCGGCCCCCACCACGCGATCCGTGGGAAGCGCAGTTAACGGCGCACTGCGCGGGAAGCGTGCCAGAAACTGCCGATCCAAACCCGTTTCCTGCAGGAACGCGACTTGCAACGGACTAAGTTCGGGCGCGGCCGGCCGCAGCAAATCATTCATGGCCGGCCTTCACGACAACCAGTGTTTTTTCCAACACCCAAGCGTCTTCGCGCACACCTCGGCCAGCCGGGTAATAGTTCTTGCGCACACTTAGACGATTAAAACCATGATGCTTATAAAACGCAATGGCGCGCTCATTGGACGGCCGGACCTCAAGTATCAACCTGCGCAGGCCATGCGACAGCGCCACACGCTCGCAACAAGCCAGCAGATGTGCACCCACCCCCTTTCGCTGGGCATCGGGGGCGACGGCAATTAACAATACATGCCCTACATCGGGCGCAAACAGAGCCAGACAACAACCGACAGTATTCTCGTCCAGGCACGCCACCCAAGCGCCGTAGCCGGCGTCCAGCGCATCCTGGAAATTGCCCCGAGTCCAGGGAAAGGCCTGAACCGCCCGTTCGATCTGCAGCACATCATCCAGATCATCGTGAACCATAGCGCGCAACACCGTTGGGTGCGCCGCCCCGCCGCTATGGGTGGCCGTCGCGACTAGTCCGGCCTTGGGATTACCCCCCAGGCCCTGTTCACGCTCCAAGGTCGTGTAGGCCACCTTGTCGCGCACATAAACCGGAGCAGCCTGCTCGGGCGGCACCGATTCGCCGCGCCGCCAGGCCCAATAAGCTAACCGCGCGATGGCCTCCACATCGGGGCGCAAAGGTTGACCCAGCACAATGTAGTCGTTTGCCAGCGCGGCCAGATCAGGGTAGGCGTCCAAGGCATCGCCCACAACCCGCAGCGACCGCAACTCGTCCGGTGATTCACGCCATTGTGGAAGTTGTCGCGTCAGCCAAAGAGGCACATCACCGGAATTCAATAAAATCGGCGCGCAAACCTCGTGCCATGTACCGTGCAAGTCTGCGGACTGGGCCTCTACAGGCCGATACGCTGCCAAATAGACCTCGCCCATACGGGCATCCTGAATCACCAACCGCCAGGCGGAGTGATCAGCACCAGGCGTCGCGGCGTCTTGCGCCGCCACCGCCAGCAATGAGGCGACCGGCAACACCGGCAACCCCAGGGCGTAAGAAATCCCCTGCGCAACACCACAGGCCACGCGCAAGCCGGTAAACCCGCCCGGCCCTTGGCCAAAACCAATGGCCGACAATTGCTTGCGCGCAATACCTGCTTCAAGCAAAACCTGGTCAACCATGGGAAGCAGGCGCTCGGCGTGCTGGCCCGTTGCGTCGATCGCGGCACAATTCAAGCTTTGGTGGCCTTGCACAACAGACAACAACGCCACGCCGCAGCGGCTTGACGATGTTTCCAGAGCAAGTATATAGACATCCATAGGTGTATTTTAGTAGACAATACTTAATAATAATTTGCCGCGGTTTATACGAGCATCTATACGAAATACCTTTTCGAATCGCTTAATATGTAATATCTTGCTACTTACCCCTATGCGGACTCATTTTGCTCTGTTACATTTTCAACCATGAATACTCAAAATCAATCTCTATCACGTAAAATCCTAATTGTCGACGACGACCCGCGCCTGCGAGACCTGCTGCGACGCTATCTTTCCGAGCAGGGGTTCAACGTATTCGTAGCCGAAGACTCCAAAGAAATGGGCAAGCTCTGGCAACGCGAACATTTCGATCTCCTGGTGCTCGACCTGATGCTGCCGGGCGAAGACGGGCTGTCCATCTGTCGCCGCCTGCGCGGCGGGCACGACAACACGCCCATTATCATGCTCACAGCCAAGGCTGAAGAGATCGATCGTATCGTCGGCCTCGAAATGGGCGCCGACGACTATCTCTCAAAGCCCTTCAACCCGCGCGAGTTGCTGGCTCGTGTCAACGCTATCTTGCGCCGCCGAGGCACTGAAGAGCATCCGGGCGCTCCCAGCCAGGAAAACGAATCGATCGAATTTGGCCCGTATGTACTTAACCTGTCCACCCGTACGCTGACACGCAACAACGAACAGGTACCCATCACGACCGGCGAGTTTTCGGTTCTTAAAGTGTTTGCGCGCCATCCTAAAATTCCGCTTTCGCGCGACAAACTCATGGAACTGGCTCGCGGGCGAGAATACGAAGCGTTCGATCGCAGCCTAGACGTGCAAATATCGCGTTTGCGTAAACTGGTTGAGCCTAATCCATCCAAGCCCGTATTCATCCAGACAGTATGGGGGCTGGGCTACGTTTTTGTGCCCGACGGCGGTAGTTGAACAATCACCATCGCATACAGCAGGCATGTGGTTAATGACGGCTTACGTCATTAACGAATCAGGCTACCGGCGCAGGTGGTGGCTGTCAGGACAACGTCAATGGCCCCCCCGACACGACAACTTAAAAGGCTGACATCCCGGGTGAAGCTGGGCCTGTTCAGTCGATCCTTTCTGCTTCTGGCGGCGCTGATGCTGGTAAGTCTGGGCGCTTGGCTGCAGGTCTTTTTCAGTATGGAGGAAGGTCCGCGCGCCACCCAAATGGCGCAACGCGTCACAACCGCCGTCAGCATTACCCGCTCGGCGCTGGTCTACGCACCCACCAGTGTGCGCCCCGCCCTGCTGCTCGATCTGGCGACCAAGGAAAGCCTGCGAGTCCAACCGCGCGAGCCCGCCGACGTGCTTGAGCCTTTGCCCAACTCCAATTACTGGAATCACGTCGCCGCCGAAATCCATGACCGCTTGGGCGCTAAGGCGAAAGTCATGTGGTCGGTCAACCAGACGCCCGGCATATGGGTCAGTTTCGACATCAACAAAGATCAGTACTGGCTGGTGTTCGATCGCGAACAGCTGGGCCTGACGGCAGGCGTCGAATGGCTGGGCTGGGGTGCAACGGCGCTGCTGCTCGCCTTAATTGGTGCAGCGGCAAGCGTCAGTTTCGTCAATCGGCCGCTTGCTCAACTGGCCAAAGTCGCCCAACAGGTGGCGCGCGGGGAAACGCCCTCGTTACTGCCCGAAAAAGGCCCGCTGGAAATCCGCGACATGAATATCGCCTTTAACCGAATGGCGCGCGACTTGCGGCAGACCGAAGCCGACCGCGAAATCATGCTGGCGGGGATTTCGCACGATTTGCGTACACCCCTGGCCCGAATGCGACTGGAAATCGAACTAAGCGGGGTCAGCGATGAAGCACGCCAGGCCATTGACGAAGATCTTGCTCAAATCGACCACAGTATTGGCCAGCTAATGGAATATGCGCGACCCGCAGGCATCGTGCCCGAAAAAGGAATTGACGTCTCCACGGTTCTGCGCGATTTGTACGAGCGTGAACGTAGCCACACCGAATCGACAGGAAGCTTTCTGACAGCAAGCATCGAACCGGGCTTATACGCGAAAATCAGCGCCCATGATCTGAAACGGGTCGTTAGCAACCTAATCGAAAACGCCCGCCGCTACGGACGCACACCGGGTGAAGATCGTTCCTATATTCGGCTATCGGTGCAGGAAGAAGGCAATATCCTCGCTATTGAAGTGACCGACCAAGGGGTTGGAATCCCAGAATCCGACGTTGCACGCCTGTTGCGCCCATTTTCCAGGGGAGAGTCGGCGCGCACGGGAGTAAGCGGCGCGGGCCTTGGCCTGGCCATTGTCGAGCGGTTGCTGGGCCAGGTTGGCGGGCAGCTAAAATTGATCACGGCCCCGTCTGCCGGCCTCGTAGCCCGAATAGAATTACCCAAAATACGCCTTAGGAATTTTCAATTAGACAGCAATAGTTAATAGCGTAAAATTACAAAAACTGGGCGCGCGCCCTTCTCCAACTCTAACAGGAGCTCACATGAAAACTGTAGGCGATAAGCTAGAACCTTTCAAAGTAGCTGGCGTCAAGCCTGGCTTCAATCACCACGAAGAAAACGGCGTGTCGGCATTCGAAGACATCACTGAAAGCTCGTTCCCTGGCAAATGGAAAGTCATTTACTTTTATCCGAAAGACTTCACCTTCGTATGCCCCACAGAAATCGTCGGTTTCAACAAGCTGGTCAAAGATTTTGAAGATCGTGACGCGGTCTTGCTCGGCGGCTCGGTGGACAACGAATTCGTCAAGCTGGCATGGCGCCGCGAACATCCCGACCTCAACAAACTAGGCCATTATCAATTCGGCGATACCGCCGGCTCGCTGGTTGACCAGTTGGGTGTGCGCGAAAAAAGCGCCGGCGTGGCCTTGCGTGCTACGTTTATTGTCGATCCCGACAACGTTATCCAGCACGTCTCGGTCAATAACCTGAACGTCGGCCGCAATCCGGAAGAGGTTCTGCGTTTGCTCGACGGCCTGCAAACCGACGAACTTTGCCCTTGCAACCGTAGCGTAGGCGGAGACACGCTGTAAATTCCGGCACACGGTTCATCCAGGCCCGGCAAGTCCGGGCTTATTTGGCACATTTGAATAGGTAAAAACTATGGAATTTCTTTCTGTAATCAAAGAGAATATCCCGGATTGGGCCAAAGACATACGCCTGAATCTAGATGGAGTCATCGCCCGTTCCACTCTCAGCCCCGAAGATGCCATAGGAGTTGCCTTGGCCGCAGCCTTTGCCGCGCGCAGTCCTGGCCTTGTCAAGGCGTTCAAGTCCGGGTTGTCCGAAGCCGATGTCACCGGCGCGCTCACGGCAGCAGCCGTTATGGGCATGAACAACGCTTGGTATCCCTATGTCGAAATGACGGGCGATGCACAACTTAAAACCATGCCCGCGCAACTGCGCATGAACGCATACGTGACGCATGGCGGCGTCGAGAAGAACCGCTTCGAGCTGTTTGCGCTGGGCGCGTCGATCGTAGGCAAATGTCATTTCTGCGTGAAATCGCACTTCGACAACCTGAAACAGGCTGGGTTCAGCACCGAACAACTGCGCGACGTAGGCCGCATCGCCTCAGTGGTCAACGCTGCGGCTCAGGTGTACACAGCGCAAGGGCTGTAGTGACACACCTTGTGAGTGCTATAGCAGCAATGTAGCGGTTGCCACCGCCGCCTTCCCCGCTACCCCCGCTCAACCAACACGGCCACGTTGGCGGCAATACCTTCTTTGCGCCCGATATGCCCCAAGCCTTCGCCCGTTTTAGCCTTGATGTTGACTAAATGCACGGCAATCTGCAGATCTTCGGCAATATTCGCCACCATAGCCTCTACATGCGGCGCCATTTTGGGAGCCTGTGCATGAATCGTAGCGTCGACATTAACCACCAGCCAGCCTGACGCCCGTAGTTTTTTCTGCACCTCACGCAACAGCACACGGCTATCAGCGCCTTTATAGGCCGGGTCCGTATCGGGAAAATGACGGCCAATATCGCCCAAGCCGGCGGCGCCCAACAACGCATCGCATAGAGCATGCAGCAACACGTCAGCATCGGAATGGCCCAACAAGCCGTAAGAGTGGGGAATCGTCACGCCGCCGATAATCAACGGCCGACCCGGCACCAGGGCGTGCACGTCAAACCCCTGGCCAATTCGAAACGGAATCGTCATGAGCACTCTCTCATAGCCATTTTTCCATCAATTCAAAATCTTCTGGCCAAGTAACTTTGAAATTACGCACCGAACCCGGGACCAGCCATGGATGGTAACCGATGTGTTCTAACGCCTGCGCCTCATCGGTAATCGTTATGCCGCCCACCTGGACCATTTGCAAGGCCTCGACCAGCCGCTCCGCTGGAAACATTTGGGGTGTCTGCGCGAGCCACAGCGCATCGCGCGGCACGGTCACTGACACCTCATCGGAACCGCAGCGGCTAACACTTTGCTTGACTGTGTCGGAAACCGGCAGTGCCAGCAAGCCTCCCGTGCCATGCCGCAAACAGGTGTCGATCAGCCGCCCGAGCGCCTCGGGCGGCAAACCTGGACGGGCCGCGTCGTGCACCAGGACCCAATCATCAGCCTGAAGTTGGGCGTCCAGCAACGACGCTGCAACCGTGGCCGCGCGGGACGGCCCGCCGCAAAAGCGCCAGATCGTGCGCGGCAAGCCGGCGAGGGCTTGCGCAACCCAGCCATCATGCACCGCCACGGCCACCCGAACCTGATCGATGCGTGTATCGGCCAACAGCGCCTTGACTGCCCAGCGTAACATTGGCTCGCCCTTAAGCAGCCGATATTGCTTGGGCAAGGCCTCTTGCGCACCCGTCCTGGCCGCCGCCACAACGCCTTCGGCCCCCGCGACAGGGGCAGTATGCATCCGGGCTCGTTCGCCTACCCCCGCAGCCGGTACAATCGCAATAATTTTTTTCGACATAGAAAGAGATTTTATAATCGAAAGCCTAATGGCGACACTTACTACTTTTACCCCTCGGCTTTCTTCCACCAAATCTTTGCTTGCGGCATTAAAACCGGGGCGACGCCATACCCAGCCAACCCCGCCAGGGTCGGGCGATGCACTACTGCTGGCCGATTTAACCTGCACCGGCAAACAAACGCTGGTTGTGCTTTGCGCCGACCCGCTGGCCGCTCAGCGCCTGACCGAAGAAATACCGCTTTTCGCGCCGCAACTGCGGGTGCGACAACTACCCGACTGGGAAACCCTGCCCTACGACAGCTTTTCCCCCCACCAAGACCTAATCTCGGAGCGCCTGCGCACACTGCACGCACTGATGCAGGAAACCGTCGATGTCCTGATTGTTCCCGTCACCACCGCACTGTATCGTCTGCCGCCGCCCTCCTTCCTGGCCGCCTATACATTTTCATTCAAGCAAGGCGATAAGCTCGACGAAAGCAGTTTGCGCCGCCAACTAACCTTGGCCAACTACACGCATGTCACACAAGTCACCGCGGCAGGTGAATTCTGCCTGCGTGGAGGCCTGATAGACCTGTTCCCAATGGGCTCCGTGCTGCCCTACCGCATCGATTTGCTCGACAATGAAATCGAATCGATACGCAGCTTCGATATCGACACTCAGCGTAGCGTCTATCCCGTCAAGGAAATCCAGCTCTTGCCGGGGCGCGAATTTCCCATGGACGAGACCGCGCGCAATAACTTCCGCGCCCGGTTTCGGGAAAAATTCGAAGGCGATCCCTCACGTGCCATGCCCTACAAGGACATTGGTAACGGCATCGCCTTTGCCGGCGTCGAGTACTACTTGCCGCTGTTCTTTGAAACGACCGCCACGCTGTTCGACTATTTACCGGCCAATACGCTAATGGCCACCGAGGGCAATATCGAGGACGCGATTGTGCGTTTTCATCAGGATACGTACAGTCGCTATCAATTCTTGAAAAGCGACCGTGAACGTCCCGTACTGGCGCCGACCGAACTATTTCTCGACAGCGAAACTTTATTCAATCAGATCAAGCCGTTCGGCCGTCTGGCGCTCACGGGCGATTCGAATCATCCCGATTTTTTCGCCGCTCCCAACGTCGCCATCGCGAGGCGCGCCGACGACCCACCAGCTCGTTTGCGCACCCTGCTGGACCAAAACCAGGGCCGTGTCGCCTTGTGTGCAGACACCGCCGGCCGACGCGAAACCCTGCTGCAAATGCTGGCCGAATTTGGCATTGGCCCGGACACACAGCCGAAATCCCTGCAAGAGTTCCTGCAATCGGATAGCCGCTTCGCCCTCATCATCGCGCCGCTTGGCGCGGGCTTTGGGCTTATTGCCGAATCGATCCTGCTGATTACCGAAAACGACCTCTACCCCAGCCAGGCGCGCAGCACGCGACGCGGGCGGCGCGCCCAGGAGCACAGCAGCAACGTCGAGGCCATGGTGCGCGATCTGTCGGAGCTGC
>JBDTLC010000070.1:0-11512 GCA_039935015.1 Paralcaligenes sp.
CTGAGCGAAGCCGCGTCAGCGGCGTAGCGAGTTTGGCCCGACGCCCGCCTGGACGAGGCAGATCCGGATCAAGCACGCCGTGCCGGTCCTGCCCAGCCTCCATAGACGGCGTCTTCAAATACCCAAAACACCACCCAGCCAAATACCCAAACATCCCATACCGTATACCGTTTGACCAAAAATGCTCTAGCCACGGTCACGTAATTGCGAGGATGGCAGCCACAAGGGCTGCCGCTACAAGCCTGTCAGCGCATTTGTCTGGGTTTGCGCTGTTTACCCACCGCCAGACGATCGTACAAACGATTGGGCACGAGCGCAAGCAAACGCGCCACCCAGCGCATCTGCCAAGGCAGCACGATATAAGAAATGCCGTCGTCAATCGCTCGAGCCGCCAGATGCGCAAAGCGCTCCACCGGCATGAGGAACGGCATTCTAAATGGGTTGCCCGCCGTCATGGGCGTGCGGATGAAGCCCGGCGCCAAAGTCACGACATCAACACCTGACAAGCACAATTCAACCCGCAAGCTCTCGCAATAGTTTTTAACCGCTGCTTTGGATGCGCTATAAGCGCCGGCTCCAGGCAATCCTCGCACGGCTGCCACACTGGCAATTCCCACCAAGCGTCCTTGCCCACGCTTTTTCATCGAAGCAATAAAGGGTTCAAAAGTTGATACGGTGGCATTCAGATTAGTAGCAATAATAGATTCGAACACCTCGAAATCATTCAGGTGTTCAGTTGAAGTACCTGCGCTGATTCCCGCGCTGGCAATCACTATATCCACATCGCCCGATGCCAGGAAATCGGTTGCCGCCGCATGCAAGGCGAGCCGGTCACGCACATCGAGCACATAAATACGGTGTTCGCCGGGCAGTGAATCAGCTAATGCCTGCAAAGCTTCGCGGCGTCGGCCTAACAACGCCAGTTGCGCCCCACGTTGCGCATAAACCGCTGCTAACGCAGCACCGATACCGCTACTTGCCCCAGTGATAAAAACACGATTCATGGGGCTCATGGCCATAATTTCCTGACCCGAAGCGTCAATGCGTATGCAAAGAGGCGTGCAGACTTTGTAGCGAATACACTTTCATGCCACCACCGTGGCGCAGGTACTGCATGCCCTCAACTGCGGCGCTGGCGCCCGCGATAGTGGTGAAAAACGCTACCCGAGAAGCCAAGGCGTGCGTGCGTATCTGACGTGAATCGGCAATCGCATTGCGGCGTTCCTCGACGGTATTAATGACCAGGGAAATTTCTCCATTCTTGATCATATCGACGATATGCGGGCGCCCTTCCGTCACCTTGTTGACCGCCTGCACTGGCAAGCCAGCCACCTCGATGGCCGCAGCCGTACCACGCGTAGCCACCACCTTGAAGCCCATCTCTATCAGACCGCGCGCCACCTCAACCGCACGTGGCTTGTCTTGCGCTCTGACACTGATGAAGGCCACTCCCGAAACCGGCAACTGAGCGCCAGCGGCCAATTGGGATTTAACAAAGGCTTCGCCGAAGCTATAGCCTACCCCCATCACTTCGCCAGTCGATTTCATTTCCGGCCCGAGTATGGTGTCGATGCCTGGGAATTTAACAAAAGGAAATACAGCTTCCTTCACAGCGAAATAAGGCAATTGCACCTCTGTGGTGACGCCTTGCTCGGCAAGTGATTTTCCAGCCATCACACGCGCGGCAATCTTAGCCAACTGTAGCCCGGTAGCCTTGGATACAAACGGTACGGTTCGTGACGCCCGTGGGTTGACCTCGAGCACGTAGACGTCGCCGTCCTGAATCGCAAACTGCACATTCATCAAGCCTTTGACTTTAAGCGCGCGCGCCATCAACGAAGTTTGGCGCTTGATTTCAGCAATCACTTCCTGCGATAAAGAATACGGTGGCAAACTGGCCGCCGAATCGCCCGAGTGAACGCCGGCTTGCTCAATGTGCTCCATAACCCCGCCGATAAACACGTCGTCATCGTCGGCCAAGCAATCTACATCCACTTCGGTAGCATTACTTAAAAAGCGATCCAGCAATACGGGCGAATCGTTGCTGACTTTGACCGCCTCGCGCATATAGCGCTCAAGATCTTGCTGCTCGTGCACAATCTCCATTGCGCGCCCACCGAGCACATAGCTAGGACGTACCACCAGCGGATAGCCAATTTCCAGCGCGTGGGACAAGGCCTCGCCTTCGGTACGCGCGGTGCGGTTGGGCGGCTGGCGCAAGCCCAGCTTATTAAGGAGTTTCTGGAAACGTTCGCGATCTTCAGCGACGTCGATGGACTCTGGGCTGGTGCCAATGATCGGCACACCGTTGGCTTCCAGAGCACGCGCCAGCTTCAGGGGGGTTTGGCCGCCATACTGCACGATCACGCCTACCGGGTTTTCCTTGTGCACGATTTCGAGTACGTCTTCCAGAGTCACCGGTTCGAAATACAAGCGATCCGACGTATCGTAATCGGTTGATACGGTTTCAGGATTGCAGTTGACCATGATGGTTTCAAAACCATCTTCGCGCAGTGCAAGCGCCGCATGGACGCAGCAGTAATCAAACTCGATGCCTTGGCCAATGCGGTTCGGGCCACCACCCAGCACAATGATCTTCTTGCGATCGGTAGGCGCCGCTTCACACTCTTGCTCATATGTGGAGTACATATAGGCGGTGCGCGTTGCGAATTCGGCAGCGCACGTGTCAACCCTTTTGTATACCGGGCGCACGCCCAACTGGTGGCGCAGCTTGCGCACCTCGGCCTCGGAGGTATCGAGCAGGAACGCCAATCGACGGTCGGAAAAACCGCGACGCTTAAGTTGCCAAAGGGTTTGCTGATCCAGGTCAGCCAAGGTTTTTTGCTCGAGTGCCAATTCGATATCGACAATTTCCTTGATTTGAGCCAAAAACCAGGGATCGATATGGGTCAAGCTATGGACCTCCTCCAAACTAAACCCTTGCGCGAACGCATCACCCACATACCATATGCGTTCGGGGCCGGGCTCTCCCAGCTCTACCTGCAATTTCTCGCGATCGGTCGTTTTCTGGTTGAGCCCGTCGACCCCCACCTCGAGGCCTCGCAAAGCCTTCTGAAAAGACTCCTGGAAGGTCCGACCTATGGCCATGACTTCGCCCACGGACTTCATCTGCGTGGTCAGGCGCGAATCAGCTTGAGGGAATTTCTCGAAAGCAAAACGTGGCACTTTCGTGACCACATAATCGATCGACGGCTCAAACGAAGCGGGCGTAGCCCCTCCGGTGATTTCGTTCCTGAGTTCGTCGAGCGTATAACCCACCGCCAGACACGCCGCCACCTTGGCTATAGGAAAGCCCGTGGCCTTGGATGCCAGCGCCGAAGATCGGGAAACCCGCGGATTCATTTCAATCACGATCATGTGGCCGGTGTCGGGATTGACCGCGAACTGCACATTCGACCCACCGGTATCTACGCCGATCTCGCGCAATACCGCGATCGATGCGTTGCGCATGATTTGATATTCTTTGTCTGTCAGAGTTTGCGCTGGGGCCACGGTAATCGAATCACCTGTGTGAACCCCCATGGGATCCAGATTCTCGATGGCGCAAACAATAATGCAGTTATCATTCTTGTCGCGCACCACCTCCATCTCGAATTCTTTCCAGCCCAATAGTGACTCTTCGATCAGCAGTTCGCTGGTGGGCGAAGCTTCGAGCCCACGACGACAGATGGCTTCAAACTCTTCAGGGTTGTAAGCGATACCGCCGCCCGATCCGCCCATCGTGAAACTGGGGCGGATAACCACTGGAAATCCTGCAGTATCGGCCTCTATGGAAATGCGCTTTTGTACTTCCCAGGCCTCGTCCAAAGAGTGGGCCACGCCCGATTTAGCCGATTCGAGCCCGATAGCGGTCATCGCCTGCTTGAACTTCTGGCGATCCTCGGCCTTCTCGATGGCCTGTTCGTTGGCTCCGATCAGTTCAACGCCATGTTTGGCCAATACACCGTGATGGGCCAGGTCGAGTGCGCAATTCAGGGCGGTTTGCCCACCCATCGTAGGCAGCAAAGCATCGGGCTTTTCGATCTCGATGATTTTTTCGATCACCTGCCAGGTGATTGGCTCGATGTAGGTCACATCGGCCATCTCGGGATCAGTCATGATGGTAGCTGGATTGCTATTGACCAGAATGGTGCGATAACCTTCGGCCATCAGTGCTTTGCACGCCTGAGCCCCCGAGTAATCAAACTCGCAGGCCTGGCCGATCACGATCGGGCCGGCGCCAATAATAAGAATGCTTTTTAGATCTGTACGCTTAGGCATAGTGCTGTTTTAGTTTTGTGCGGCCATCAGGCTTATGAATTTATCGAATAACACCGCAATATCATGCGGACCGGGGCTAGCCTCTGGGTGACCCTGAAAGCAGAAAGCCGGGCCATCCGTCAGCTCAAACCCTTGCAGCGTCCCATCGAACAGAGATATATGCGTGGGTCGCGCGTTGGCAGGCAGGCTTGCCGCATCCACCGCAAAACCATGATTTTGGCTAGTGATAAACACGCGGCCGGTGTCCAGTTCCTTAACAGGATGGTTGGCGCCATGATGACCCGTCTTCATTTTGACAGTCTGACCACCCAAGGCCAAGCCCATGATTTGCTGCCCCAGACAAATTCCAAATAAGGGAATTTTTTTGGCAAACGCAGCTTTCGTGGCCTCTATAGCGTAATCGCAAGGCTCGGGATCGCCTGGCCCATTGGATAAGAACAGGCCATCCGGATGTAACGCCAGGACATCGGCCACAGGCGTCTGGGCAGGCACTACCGTGACACGGCAGCCTCGATCGACCAGGAGCCGCAGAATATTTGTTTTCACCCCAAAATCGTAGGCCACCACATGATATTTGCCCGCCCCTGGGTGACTATAGCCCTGGCCCAGATGCCAGCTGCCGTTGACCCATTCTTCCGAATCCCGGGTGGACACGACACGGGCCAGATCCTGGCCCGACATCCCCGGAAAGCCGCGAGCCAAATCAATGGCCTCCTGCTCGTCGGTGCCCACCAAGATGCAGGCGCCCTGAGCGCCACCATCGCGCAAAATGCGCGTTAGCATGCGCGTATCAACTCCGGAGATACCCACCACACCTTGAGCCTTAAGGTATTCAGGCAGGGATCGGGTAGCCCGAAAGTTGGAAACCCGTAGCGAACAATCGCGAATGACAAGGCCGGCTGCGTGAATGCACAAAGACTCGACGTCTTCGTCATTAATGCCGGTATTGCCTATATGAGGGTAAGTTAAGGTGACAATCTGGCCGCTATAGCTGGGGTCGGTCAGAATTTCCTGATAACCCGTCATGGCGGTATTGAAAACGATTTCGGCGACGCAATAACCTTCAGCGCCAATCGAGACGCCCTTGAAGGTTGTGCCGTCCGCCAAAGCGAGAATTGCAGGAGGAAACGCGTCGGATCCCTCGGGAAAAATTGACGACAGCACAGTAAACCCCGGTAATAAAGACAACAAGTAAACCTTGGAATTATAGCGCGATATCTAAATTTTTTCGGTCTCCCCCGACTTGGGCTTCCAGACCAGCATGCGGTTCTCGACCCAACTGACCACCGCATCGAGCAGCAGCGCAAAAACGGTGAGCACCACAATACCGGCAAAGACGGTATTTACGTCCAGAGTGCCTTCGGCTTGCAAAATAAGGTAGCCTACGCCGCTTGCCGACCCCAGATATTCGCCCACCACGGCACCCACAAAAGCCAGGCCCACCGACGTGTGCAGGCTTGAGAACACCCAACTGGTGGCCGATGGAATATACACATAACGGAGCAGCTGCTGGCGATTTGCGCCCAACATGCGCGCATTGTCGAGCAAAGTGGTGCTGACCTCACGTACGCCTCGATAGACATTGAAAAAAACGATAAAGAACACCAACGTTACGGCGAGCGCCACCTTGGACCAGATGCCCAGGCCAAACCACATACCGAAAATTGGCGCCAGAATCACCCGAGGCATGGAATTGGCCGCGGTGATGTAAGGGTCTAGCAACGCACTGGCCCCGCGCGACAAGCCCAGCCACAAACCAAAACCCAGGCCCGTTACGGTTCCAATTACAAAGGCCAGCACCGTTTCGGTCAGGGTTACGCCCAAATGCTGGTAGATATCGCGATTCGTCACAAACCAGGCCCAAATCACTTTTGCGACCTCGACGGGTTGACCGAAGAAGAAAGCAAAATTGATATTTTGCGCTGCAATGTGCCAGGCCAACAAAATAGCCACCAATAGCGCAATTTGCAAAATACGCATGGACATCGAATTAGGTTTGAAGAGCTTAAACATCTTAGGCCCGCTTCTGTTGGGCATAGCCCTTTAGCACTTCCTCGCGCAGCACATCCCAGATCGCTCGATGCAACTCCACGAAACGGGGGTTGCTGCGCACTTCGGACACGTCTCGTGGGCGAGCCAGATCGATGTTGAATTCCCCGATCGGATGCGTGGCCGGGCCGGCCGACAACACCACAACCCGGTCGCTCATGGCGATCGCCTCGTCGAGGTCATGCGTTATAAACAAAACCGCGCGGCGCTTGGCCATCCACAACGCGAGAACCTCATTTTCCATGAGTTGCCGGGTCTGCACGTCGAGAGCAGAAAAAGGCTCGTCCATCAGAATAATATCGGGGTCACGTATCAGTGTCTGCGCAAGCATGGCGCGCTTGCGCATGCCACCCGACATCTGGTGCGGATACCGATTCTCGAAACCTCCCAGCCCAACCCGCTTGAGCCATTCATTGCCCAGGCGCTGGGCGTCGGCGCGCGGCACATGCGCAAACTCCAGGCCTGTGGTGACGTTATCAAGCGCATTGCGCCAAGGCAACAAGGCTTCTCCCTGAAACATATAGCCAGCACGATGGTTAATGCCCAGTAGCGGCTCGCCAAAAACCCTGACTTGTCCGGACGAAGGCGTTAGAAGCCCCGCCCCCACATTGAGCAATGTGGATTTGCCACAACCCGTTGGACCCACAACCGAGACGAACTCGCCAGGCGCTATTGCCAGTGTCGCGTCCTTAACGGCGGTGTAGCGTTGTTCACCGCCTTCGTGCGATACAAATGTACAAGTGATATTGTCGAGCGTTAATGCTGCGTCAGGCATGAGGGTATTTCTTATTGGCTTTAATCACGAAATCATTGGTCCATATTTTGGACACATCGATTTTATCGACAGGGAAATTTGGAATATAGGCGGCCAGCGCTTTGAGAGCCGTTTGTGGGCCATCGGCAGGCACCATGCCATCGGGCGAAAGCGCTTCTTTATTGCCTTGCAACGCCAGTTTGTACAGATCGGGGTCTCCCAGCAAGTACCCCTTGGGTACTGTTTTGGCGATATCGTCAAAGCTCGCCGCCTGTATCCATTTATCGGCGCGCACGATGGCATTGGCCAAGGCTTGTACAGTATTGGGATTTTTATCTATGAAGGCCTGTGAGGTATAAAGGCAGCCCGACGGCATATTCCCGCCAAAAATCTCCTGGGTATCTTTAATCGTCCGGGTATCAGCGATAATCTTGAGCTCTTTGGCGTGCACCAGCGTGCTAATAACCGGATCCAGATTAGCCATGGCGTCAATCTGACCCGTACGCAAAGCCGTAATGGCGCCCGCGCCGGCTCCAACCCCGATAAAAGAAACATCGGAAGGCTTGAGGCCGTGCTTGGCCAAGAAGAAGCTGGCCATCATATTGGTGGAAGAGCCAGGTGCCGTAACGCCAATTTTCTTGCCTTTGAGGTCGGCAGGCGTTTTGTAGTTGGCCATGGTTTTGTTCGATACTCCCAAGACAATCATGGGTGCACGGCCCTGCTGCGCGAAGGTACGGTAAAACTGCCCTTTGGACTGCAGCGAAATCGTATGCTCGAACGCACCCGAAACCACATCGGCGCTGCCGCCTACGACAGCCTGCAATGCTTTGGAGCCACCCGCGAAGTCGATAACCTTAGCCGTGAGCCCCTCATCTTTGAAGTAACCTTTCATCTCTGCAATCGTTAACGGCAGGTAATAGATAAGCGCCTGGCCGCCGACCGCAATTTGTACATCCTTTTTTTCGATGCCCTGCGCACGCACCAAGGCAGGAAAGACCGCCGCAGCGCCCGCTACACCAGTTAACTTAAGTAAATCACGACGAGACATAGACATAGAGACCTCCTGAGTCGTTAATTGAGCAAAGCCCGCGCAACGCGCATGTCGGAATAATACTAGAGAACTCCGCTCTGCTTAAATGGGTAAAGCACTAATTTTTTTCGTTATTTTATCTACACGCAATTCAGCTTTATGTAATGCGTCGTTCCATAATCGCCCACGCAATCGTACCCGCGTCGACATATTCCAGCTCGCTGCCCGCCGGCACGCCGCGGGCCAGGCGAGTTACCGACAACCCCTGATCTCGAAACAGCTCAGACAAATAATGCGCTGTCGTTTCACCTTCAGCGGTAAAGTTGGTAGCCAGTATCACTTCGCGCACAAGCCCGTCGCTTGATCTTTGCAACAAGCGGTCGAACTGCAGCTCTTGCGGCCCTACCCCTTCAAGGGGTGCCATGCGGCCCATAAGTACGTAATACAAACCACGATAGCCATGACTGGACTCAATCACGTTCTGATCGGCCGGAGTTTCCACCACGCACAAAAGCGACGGATCGCGCTTGGGATTAAGGCAAGTAACGCAAATTTCGTCTTCAGTAAAACTATTGCAGCGCGTGCAATGCCGTAAGCCCTGCACTGCACCCGACAAGGCGCGGCTAAGCAGATCCGCACCGGTCAAGTCATGTTGCAGCAGGTGATACGCCATACGGCGTGCCGACCGCACGCCGATGCCAGGCAAACGACGCAAGGCTTCAATCAGCGCCTTGAGCGGTTCGGGTTCGGGCAACGGAGCATCCATCAAAACGGCAATTTCATCCCGGGGGGCAAAGGCATGCCGGCAGTCACCGCCGACATTTTTTCTTGTGAAGTGGCTTCTGCCTTGCGCAGCGCGTCATTGAAGGCCGCAGCTATCAAGTCTTCGAGCATGTCTTTATCGTCGGCCAATAGTGCCGGATCGACCGTGACACGTTTTACATCATGGCGACAAGTCATGGACACCTTCACCAGGCCACCGCCCGAAGCACCTTCGACCACGATCTCCGCCAAGGCGTCTTGAGCCTTCTTCATATTTTCCTGCATCTGCTGGGCTTGCCGCATCAAACCCGCTATCTGACCTTTCATCATAATGATCTATTCCTGAATAAAATTCTTATACGTACGGCCTATGCCGCCTTGGTAACTGGTGAAGCCCGGACCGAGCCGGGCACTACCCGTGCCCCAAAATCGCTGATCAGTGCTTGCACCAAGGGATCATCGCGTACAGCTTGCTCGGCTTCTTGCTGCAGGCTGGCGCGACGTGCCTGTTCGACCGCATGAGCGGTTTCATCGCCCGTTTCGCCATATTCGACCTGCAGCGATACCACGCTCCCGAAGTACTCGGAAAGCACCGTGCAAAGGCGAGATTTCCCAGGGCTTTCAGCCAGAGACCGCACGGCTACACGCAGGTTGACCTGATCGCCTTGGGCACCCAGCCATTCACTTTGACGCGCCAATTCAGCCGCCAGGCCGCTCAAAGGCAGCTGCGCGGCCAGCGCCGGCCATGCCTTCGCATTCATGCTACGCAATTTAGGAGACTTGACCTTGCTGCGTTCGGCCGCAAACACAGGCGCCAAATCGGCCTGCTGACCAAGAGGCGCGCCCACGTCGCCATCATCCGCTGGCGCGGCATCCATGATGTCGGCTTCGCTGGCCAGCGCCGCGTCCTCGTCAGAATCGCTGCCCCAGGCAGGGACCGTATCAGGCATCTGCACAGACGCTGGCGCCGACGCCGACGCGGGCACAGACGAAATGTTGGGTGATAAAACAGACTGGGGCGCCACGGCGCTGGCGACCGGTACCGCAGACGTCGCGGTCGGCGGCGCAGAGACGGGTGCAGCCTTGGCGGGCGGCGGCACCAAGCGCGTTTCGCCGCCCCCGTCACCGACAGGTGCAGGCGCCAATGCCAGCATGCGCAGACACGCCATTACAAACCCAGCATACTCGTCGGGGGCCAGTGTGAGCTCGTTGCGACTATGCACCGCCACCGAATAAAACAACTGGACCAGATCGGGATGCATCTGTTCCGCCAACACTGTCATGCCGTCGGCCAATGGGTCATCGTGAGAAATCGTGCCGCCCACGCGCTGCTCGATGGCGATGCGCGACAACAGCGTCGCCAGATCAGCCAGCGCGCCTGAATACGACAGGCCGCGCGCGGCCAGTTCATCTGCCACGGCCAGGACCTCGTGCGCGCTCGCCGACGACAAGGCCTGCAGCAGGCGCAGCAGATGTCGCTGGTCGATAGTGCCCAGCATGCCTTGCACGGCCTCAACGGTAAGGTTGCCGGCACTATAAGCAATAGCTTGATCGGTAAGCGACAAGGCATCGCGCATCGAACCTGCTGCCGCCTGCGCAAGCAAGCGCAAAGCCGGCGTCTCGCACGGGATGTTCTCATGTTCAAGCACGTTTTGCAGATACGCCACCATCGATTCTGCCGTCATCAGCTTCAGATTGAACTGCAGACAACGCGACAAGATAGTAACGGGAATTTTTTGTGGATCGGTCGTCGCCAGAATAAATTTAACGTGAGGCGGCGGCTCTTCAAGCGTTTTAAGCATGGCATTAAACGCATGCCCCGAAAGCATATGCACTTCGTCGATCATGTAGACCTTGAAGCGGCCAACGCTAGGCGCATACACCGCTGCTTCCAGCAATTGCGTCATTTCATCGACACCGCGATTGGAAGCAGCATCGAGTTCAAGGTAATCCACAAAACGGCCGGCATCAATTTCGGTGCAAGCTCGGCACACGCCGCAGGGCGTGGCAGTAATACCAGTTTCACAATTCAGGGATTTGGCCAAGATGCGCGACAACGTGGTCTTGCCTACACCGCGGGTTCCGGTAAACAGCCACGCATGATGCAGGCGCTGAGTTGACAGCGCGTGCGTCAGTGCCCGAACCACATGGTCCTGCCCGATTAAAGTGTCAAATGAACGAGGCCGCCATTTACGCGCCAGTACCAGATACGTCATGCGAGAGTATGAACCCCAGAGTTACCGCAGGTGAAACGAAAAGTTTACCGGATTCGAGCGGACTTGGGGGTATTTGACAGCCAAACAAGGCTAAAGCAATAAAAGGCGAGCCTGACTTCGGCACTGATCCTAAGCGACTATGGCTGCTTCGTTCCCGACCTGACCAGGTTCACCGCCGAACCATGCGAAGGGGCCCGCCGGTCGGAAGTTTAACAGGTGTTGGGCGTCACCGCGCCGACCCAGCAACTTGCCTGGACAAAGCACTGATTCAACACGTTTTTTCATATTCCACCCAGATATCGGCACGAGGAAAATACAGGGCGCCGCGGGCCACACGGCCATCTAAGGCCGACACTTGGGCACAATAGCGCTGGATCTGCCCGCTATAGCGCTCACGCATGCGCGAGGAAAAATTCTCGC